>NZ_JBSVVZ010000017.1:0-94494 GCF_054071875.1 Pseudomonas sp. SDO524_S393
GGAGCGGGCTTGCTCTCGAACGCAGTCCATCAGTCCCAAATATTTCGACTGACTCACCGCTTTCGCGAGCAAGCCCGCTCCCACATTTGCTCTCCAGTGTGACAGTCACATTGCTGCAACCTGCCTGACTTAATCTCGCGGCACTCCCTTTGTCTTGAGAAGGTGCCGGCATGAGGCTGCGCGTTCTGTTGCTGCTGACCCTTTTACCCCTCTGCGCGTTTTCTGCTCCACTCCCCCTCCCCATTCCCGACCAAGGCCCGGCCTTGCGCATCCAGGGTTCCAACACCATTGGCGCAGCGCTCGGCCCGGCGTTGGTCAAGGGGTTGATGGAGCATCGCGGCTTGCTGGCGGTGCACAGCGAGCCCGGCGCGGGCGCCAATGAACAGCGCGTGGTGGGCAAGACCCGCCAGGGCAAGAACGTGACGATCGAAATCGCCGCCCATGGCTCCAGCACCGGTTTCACCGCGCTGAAGAAAAACGCCGCGGACCTTGCCGCCTCCTCGCGCCCGATCAAGGACAGCGAACTGGTGGACCTTGAGCCCCTCGGAGACCTGAAAAGCCCCGAGGCCGAGCATGTGATCGCCATCGACGGCCTGGCGATCATCCTCAACCCGCAAAACCCGCTCAATAGTCTGAACACCGAGCAGTTGGCGCAGATCTTCAATGGCGAAACCAGCACCTGGGAAGCGCTGGGCGGCGTTGGCGGGCCCATTCATTTGTATGCGCGGGACGATCAATCCGGCACCTACGACACCTTCAAGGACCTGGTGCTGCGCCTGCGCGGCAAGCCCTTGGCAACCGCCCGGCGCTTCGAGTCCAGCGAGGAATTGTCCGATGCCGTCAGCCAGGACCCTCAAGGCATCGGTTTTATCGGCCTGCCCTACGTGCGCCAGGCCAAGGCCGTGGCGATTGTCGATGGCGACTCCCAACCCATGCTGCCGCTCAACAGCCTGATTGCCACCGAGGATTACCCCCTGTCACGCCGGTTGTTCTTTTATCTGCCACCTTCGGGGCACAACCCCTGGGCCCGCGCACTGGTGGACTTCGCCCAGAGCGGCAAGGGCCAGGCGATTGTCGCGGCCAACGGGTTTATCGCGCAGCAAGTGCAGGCCATGACTGTGGAGCCACGGCCCTCGATGCCCGCTGACTATCAGGCCATCGCCCGCGACGCCCAGCGCCTGACCGTGAATTTTCGCTTCGAAGAAGGCAGCGCCAGCCTCGACAACAAGGCACGCCAGGATCTGCAGCGAGTCGTGGCCTATATAAAGAGTCACGGCAAGCTCGACAAGCAAGTGACGCTGGTAGGCTTCGGTGACGCCAAGAACGATCCGCAGCGCGCGGCGTTGCTGTCGAAACTGCGCGCCATGGCGGTGCGTCGGGAGTTGGTGAAGAGCGGTGTGGTGCTGCGCGATATCCGCGGTTTTGGCGCGCAGATGCCGGTGGCAACGAACACCGCGGATGAAGGCCGGATCAAGAATCGACGGGTGGAGGTTTGGGTCTACTGAGGCCGGGGGTTTTGTGTTGTCGATACTGGCTTCTTCGCGGGCAAGCCCGCTCCCACAGGGGAAAGCATTCCAAATGTGGGAGCCGGGCTTGCCCGCGATGCAGGTGCCTCGGGGTTACTGCCCGCTGCGCATCAGTTCGCGGGGCACATACTTGCCGATCTCGAACTTGCCGATCGCGGCGCGGTGCACTTCGTCCGGGCCGTCGGCCAGGCGCAAGGTGCGCTGCATGGCGTACATGTAGGCCAGCGGGAAGTCGTTGGAAACACCCGCACCGCCATGGATCTGGATCGCGCGGTCGATCACTTTCAACGCCACGTTCGGCGCGACCACTTTGATCTGGGCGATTTCGCTTTTCGCCACTTTGTTACCCACGGTGTCCATCATGTACGCCGCCTTCAGGGTCAGCAGGCGCGCCATGTCGATTTCCATGCGCGAGTCGGCAATCTTGTCGATATTCCCACCCAGGCGGGCCAGGGGTTTACCGAAGGCGGTACGGCTGACGGAACGTTTGCACATCAATTCCAGCGCGCGCTCGGCCATGCCGATGGAACGCATGCAGTGGTGGATGCGTCCCGGACCAAGGCGGCCCTGGGCAATTTCGAAGCCACGTCCTTCGCCAAGCAGTACGTTTTCGTACGGTACCCGCACATTGTCGAACAGCACTTCGGCGTGACCGTGGGGGGCGTCGTCGTAGCCGAACACCGGCAACGGGCGCACGATCTTCACACCGGGAGTGTCCACCGGCACCAGGATCATCGAATGCTGCTGATGACGCGGCGCGTCCGGGTTGCTCAGGCCCATGAAGATCAGGATCTTGCAGCGCGGGTCACAGGCGCCGGAGGTCCACCATTTCTTGCCGTTGATCACCCATTCGTCGCCCTGGCGCTCGGCGCGGGCGGCCATGTTGGTGGCGTCCGAGGAGGCTACGTCGGGTTCGGTCATGGCGAAGGCCGAGCGGATCTCGCCGCGCAGCAGCGGTTCCAGCCAACGCTGTTTCTGTTCTTCGTTGGCATAACGCACCAGCACTTCCATGTTGCCGGTATCGGGGGCCGAGCAGTTGAACGGCTCAGGGCCCAGCAGCGAACGGCCCATGATTTCTGCCAACGGAGCATATTCGAGGTTGGTCAGCCCCGCGCCCAGTTCGGACTCCGGCAAAAACAGGTTCCACAGGCCTTCGGCTTTGGCGCGAGCCTTCAACTCTTCCATGATTGCAGTGGGCTGCCAGCGATCGCCTTCGCTGACCTGGCGTTCGAACACCGGCTCGGCCGGGTAGACATAGGCGTCCATGAACGCGGTGACACGTTCACGCAGTTCCTGAACCTTGGGCGAATAGGCGAAATCCATGAGCAGCTCCCTTCTCTGAGAGGTTGTTTAGGTCATGCAATCGATGCTAGAACAGCGCTGATAATTTACCTAGCCTATTCTCGGCGTGTATTAACATTCATCACCGATATATGATCGGCGTATGGACACCTAACAATAAGAGCGCAACGAAATGAATCTGAGCAAGGTCGACCTGAACCTCTTCATCGTCTTTGACGCGATCTACACCGAAGCCAACCTGACCCGTGCAGGACAGATTGTCGGCATCACGCAACCGGCGGTGTCCAACGCCCTGGCGCGTCTGCGCGAAACCTTCAACGACCCGCTGTTCGTACGCACGGCCCAGGGCATGGTGCCCACGCCCATGGCCCAGAACATCATCGGCCCGGTGCGCAATGCACTGTCATTGCTACGGGTGTCAGTGCAGGAAAGCCGTATCTTCAACCCGCAGCAGGCGGCCAAGACCTACCGCATCAGCATGACCGACCTCACCGAGGCGGTGATCCTGCCGCTGCTGTTCCAACGCCTGCGCCGCCTGGCGCCCACGGTGGTGATCGAAAGCTTCCTGTCCAAACGCCGCGAGACCACCAAGGAACTCGCCGCCGGGCGCCTGGACTTTGCCGTGGACGCGCCGCTGAACACCGACCCGCAGGTGCGCCACGTCAAGCTGATGGAGGACCGCTACGTGTGTGCGATGCGCAAGGGTCACCCACTGGCCGGCAAGGACAAACTCACCCTGGATGATTACCTGTCGCTGACCCATATCCATATTTCCAGTCGCCGCAATGGTCTGGGCCATGTCGACCTGGCCCTGGGCAAGATGGGCATCCAGCGCAAGATCGCCCTGCGCTCCCAGCATTACCTGATGGCCTCGCAAGTGTTGCAGCAGACAGACATGGTCATGACGGTGCCCGAACGCTTCGCCCGCCGCCACGAACTGCACTGGTTCAACTTGCCGGTCAACGACGTGCCGCCGGTGGAAACCCATCTGTACTGGCACGAAAGCACCGATCAGGACCCGGCGAACCGCTGGATGCGCGAGCAGATGATCGAGTTGTGCCAACAGGTCACGGCCCATGAGAAAAAGCTCGATAGCCAACAGGCGTAATTCGGGTGGCCGGTATTTTTGTTGGGGCGAGTGGGCTTGTTGAGAGTGAGCAGGTTTATTTGTGGTGAGCGGGCTTGTCCCGCGCCGGGCTGCGCAGCGGCCCTAAAACCCGGCGCCGCATTCCTGTCTGGAAAAATGCATTGGCTTTATTGGGGCCGCTTCGCGCCCCGGCGCGGGACAAGCCCGCTCACCACAACAACCCCCCCTACCCCGGAAGGCGATCCTTGACGTTAACGTCAACCTGACACTAGCCTAGGCTCAAGCCACCTCTTGAGTGTCCCCATGAGCCCCACCTACAGCATCTCCGACCTCGCTCGCGAGCTCGACATCACCACCCGTGCCATTCGCTTCTATGAAGAACAAGGCCTGCTGGCCCCGGAGCGCCGCGGCCAGGAACGTATCTATTCGGCGCGGGACAAGGTCAGCCTCAAACTGATATTGCGTGGCAAGCGCATCGGTTTTTCCCTGGCCGAATGCCGCGAGCTGATCGAACTCTACGACCCCGCCAGTGGCAACCATGTACAGCTCAACAGCATGCTGGCCAAGATCGCCGAGCGACGTGAGCAGCTTGAACAGCAACTGCTGGATATCGAACAGATGAAGCTGGAACTGGACACCGCCGAAGAGCGCTGCACCCAGGCCCTGGCCCACACCCTGCGCCAGTCTGGCCATTGATCAGAAGGTAATTGCCATGCCCCTCCCCTCACACGTACGCCTGGTGGAAGTCGGCCCGCGCGACGGTTTGCAGAACGAAGCCCAGCCCATCAGCGTGGCCGACAAGGTCCGCCTGGTGGACGCCCTCAGCGCCGCAGGCTTGAGCTACATCGAAGTCGGCAGTTTCGTCTCGCCCAAATGGGTACCGCAGATGGCCGGCTCTGCCGAGGTGTTTGCGCAGATCCAGCGCAAAACCGGGGTGACCTACGGCGCGCTGGCGCCGAACCTGCGCGGCTTCGAAGACGCCCTGGCGGCCGGGGTCAAGGAAGTCGCGGTATTTGCGGCGGCGTCCGAAGCGTTTTCCCAGCGCAATATCAACTGCTCCATCAGCGAAAGCCTGGCGCGTTTTGCACCGATCATGGCAGCGGCCAAACAACACGGCGTCAGCGTGCGCGGGTATGTGTCGTGCGTGCTGGGCTGCCCTTACGAAGGCGAGGTCGCGCCAGAACAAGTGGCAGCCGTAGCGCGGGAGCTGTACGCCATGGGCTGTTACGAGGTGTCGTTGGGCGACACCATCGGCACCGGTACGGCCGGGGCAACGCGGCGGCTGTTCGAGACGGTCGGAGCGCAGGTGCCCCGGGACAAGCTCGCGGGCCACTTCCATGACACCTATGGCCAGGCCATCGCGAATATCTACGCCAGCCTGCTCGAAGGCATCACCGTGTTCGACAGCTCCATCGCCGGCCTCGGCGGCTGCCCTTACGCCAAGGGCGCCAGCGGTAACGTCGCCACCGAAGACGTGCTGTACCTGCTCAATGGTCTGGGGATCGAGACCGGCATCGATCTGGAACGACTGATACTGGCGGGCCAGCACATCAGCCAGGTGTTGGGCCGGCCCACCGGATCGCGGGTGGCCAAAGCGCGTAACGCGGTGTGAGTAGGATGGCTGTGACAATGTGTTACCGCACGGCAACACATCGAGTAACACGGGAACATATTTTGTCGTATTTGCCGTAGGCCTTATCCCACATAAAAATCAAACCGTTGATTTTAAAGGATTTTTAAAAGTTGGCACGGCTTCTGCTATCTCTATGGCATAACAAGAATAAAAAGCGCCAAACCTAATAAAAATAAGACGGAACGACTCTGACATAACAAAAACAACACGGCAGAGACGCAGCTAACAGATTTTTTTGGAGAAGATGTGCTTCGCAGGGAACGGCAGATGCCGAAACCCGCAACCGGTTAGAGAAGAATAAAACTACCTTCAGGTAGCTACCACTGGTTGGATCGCTTGCGAAGAAGCAGATCAGCGCTCAAAAAAATACGTTTGCTCTTGACCCCGGATGGGGGTCGCCAAAAACAGCGGTAAAGGGTAACGGTTGCCAAAAACAACAATAGACCGCCCCTCAATAATAAAAAAAGAGCACGCAACGACAAATTAAAGGGGACCTTCGGGTCCCCTTTGTGCTGTCTGGCACTTTCGTTCAGAGCGATGTCCCTTGCACGGCTGCAAAATTGTTCAGCACCTTGCGCGTCAGGGTTTCCAGGGTGCGTTGCTCCAATGCTCGTCGCTCGGCGCCCAGTCGCTTGAGTTCACGTTCGTAAAAAGCACTTTGCATCGAACCGCCAACCAGGATTTCATCCCGGCGCTTGCCCAACAGGCCCGCCAACCGGTCCGTGATCGCATCATGCTGCGCCTGCCATTGCGCTTGGGCCTCCTCACCTGCCGCCGGGTGCGTGCCCTGCCAATCCGACAGTTCGAACAGCGTCGCGCTCTGCTCGTCTATCCGCTCCAGTTCCGGCGCCATCAACGCATCGAGCTCTTGAAGGTAACGGGTCTGCAGGTGTTTCTCCCAGAACGCGCGCCCGACAAAAAAGGTTTCCTCGTTCGCCGCGTTGCGCTCGTCCATGAGTACCTGAGCATAAGCGGCATCGATAGCCGCCTGGCTCAACTCTGCCTGCCGTGGAAACAACATGCTCCGGGACTTCACCGGTAGCCCCAACCGGTCAGCCAGTCGCGTGCGATACGCCAGCACGACTTCGACCTGCTCGGTGAACCCTGGCCCTCTCGCTTCGGCGTCGCGCAGTGCGAGGCCATCCACCAGCGCCAAGCGAAACAATTGCCTGGCCGTGCCGATCAGGGCGCCTTCGGCGTCGTCCGTTCCCGCCTGCTCCAGCGCGTTGGCTCCCAGCAGCTCACTCTCAAGGTTCATGAACTCGACCGAGCTGCCATCTCCGCAGGTCACACGGTCATCGGCGACGGCAAACAAGGCCTCACGAATAACCTGGCGCTCACTCGCGGCCTCCAGCAGGTCCCATACCCGCTGCGTCAGCGCCGGACGGGTCACTGCGCTGGTGTACTCGGCGCTGCGGGTGGTATCGGCCACAACGGTAAAGAACGCCGCCGACTCCGGGCTGGCGCAAAGGTCATCCCAGATCCCGCCACACCGCGCCGATTCACTGGCCGACAATCCCTCCAGCCACAAGCCACGTGCTTCGTCCACGGTGATGTGTTCACCCCATTGCGCCGGGGCTTGTGGCTGGTTCAAGCGGGCCAGGGTCGCCGCCGACAGAGGATTGTCATGCACATTGATCCGATCCAGGTGCTGATAAGCGTATTCCGGCAGCGTCGTGAGGCGGTTGGTATGCAGGTCGATGCGGGCCAGATTGGGCAGTTGTTCGGCACCGGCGGGAAATACGCGGGTGCCGGTATCGGCCAGGTAAAGCTGGTTCAACTGTCGCAGGTTGCGCAAATCGGCCTGCCAGCCCAGGCGACGGTTATCGGCCAAGTTGAGAATTTTCAGGCTTCGCATACCCTCAAGACGCAGCCGGCTTTGCTCGGTCAGTTGGATATCGTTGCGGTTCAGGTAGAGCTTGGTCAACCTTGCCCCGCCCTGGGCAAATTCCGGCAATTGGGTCAGGTTGTTCTCGCGCATGTCCAGCCAGCGCAGGCCGCCGAATGCCGCCAGAAAAGGCGAGGAACGGTCCGAAAGTGCCATTCTGCGCAGCACCAGACGCCCCACGTGGTCCATGTTGGCGGCAATCACAGGCAACTCACCGACCATCTCATCGGACAGGTCCAGCACGTGACCGATCGGCGTTCCGTCCGCCGCGAAAGCTTGCGCAGAAGTTCTGCGCCAAGCCGCCTTGACGCTGCCCGATACCCGGCGTCTCGCGCTTGCGTACTGCGCCCCCCCTCCTTGCTGCCACTGGGTCAACGTCTGGTCGAGGGCTGCATATTCCGCCTCAAGCTCGGTCAGCCTCGCCAGCAGCACCGCATCGTCGGCACCTTGCAGCTCCAGCATCGCCTCGACCTCGCCCATGGACTTCGAGGGATACAGCGACAGCGCCGCGCGCTTGCACACCGACGGACGCTCACCCGCGCCGCCCACCGGACTGAGCGGATAGCCGAAGCGTCCGTCCGCCAGGCGCATGGGAGACTTGAAACCCGGCTTGATCGCTTGCAGGCCCAGCGCGCGCCGACTCGCCAGTTCGCTCAGCGGGTGTTGGGCCAGTTGCAGCTTTAGCCGTTGCGCCGCCGCATTGAAGGTGGGCCAATCGGTAAACTTCCCGCTGCTGGCCATCCACAGCGCATTGAAAAACGCATCGTTGTCGCTACGCCAGTACTCGACTTTTTCCGGCCCGCTGCACAGTTTCCACTCCTTCAAGTCTTTATGGATCAGACGCAGTTGCCGTGCGGCAGTCGGGTCACCGACCCGATCCAGTAGCGGACCGTCGTAGGTGTTCGCGCGCAGCTCGATGCCTATGCCGTCCAACAGCGTGGGCAGCGACGCCATCTTGTGCAACGCCAAATGCACGCCATCCAGCGTGAGACGGTTGTCGAACAGCAGGTCGGCGTGCGCCCGCATGACCCGAGCCCGCTGCAGGTAAGTCCGCGCTTCCTCGGCCAGGCGCAGGGGCACGCGCGACGTGTCGCGCAAGCGGGCCAGTTCCTGGCTATTGGCGTGGGTCATTATTTCTTCGGCGGCCAGCCTGGGCAGGCCGGGAAAGCTGCGCTGAATTATCTGCACATCAGCATCGGCGGAAACGTCATCGGCCGCGATCTCGCGATTGAACCGCGCAGCACGGGTACTTTCGGCCGCCTCCAGCAGACAGTCCCTATAACGCATGACCCTGGCATAAGGTGTACGCAGAAAGCTCATCAGCGGGTCCGCCTCTTCGCCTTCCAGGCGGGTATCGCCAAAAGAACCGCTCGCCCGCGACACGTCGCGGGTACTGAAGAACAGCCTGCCCATGGCCTCGTTCGTCATCTTTTGTTCGCTCAACAAACGGCGAATTTCCGGTTCGCTCAACTGCTTGATGAACGCCGGAAACACCAGGCCACTCTCGCATTGTTCATGGTTGAGCGTGACGCTCTGACTCGGGTCTTTTACCGGGGCCGAACACCAGACCTGGTTGCCTTCTGCGTCCAGTGCCACCAACACCCGTGAGTCAGGCCACATGCCGCTCTCGAGCAACACCTGAACTTGCGTGAACCAGTCCACCCGGGCAAATACTGCCGGGTCCGGATGGCTGACCTTGTCGACGAACGCCTGGTGCCTGCCAGCGCACTCGAATCGCCGCAACATCTCCTTGAACAACGGTGTGGGCGCTCGATGCTCGATGAATACCCGACGCAATTCATCGTCCGAAATACCGCTGATCGCCCTGGCCTGCTCCAACTGGCTGTCGCTCAGATGCTCGACGCTATGGCCCAAGCGGCGCAGCAGGGTTTTGCGATCCCACGTCAACGGCTGCTCGAACTCATGCACCCAGGCGCCTTCACCGTTGTGGCGCAGGCGCGGCGCATAACGTGCTTCGCCGTCTGGGTGCACGAGCCTGAATTCGTTGGCGCCGCGGGCCTGGACTTTGTAATGCCCGCCCTCCATGGCCGGCAGATACAACGCGCCTTCATGGGCATACAGGCCCTGCGCATTGGGGCGATGTCCTTCGGGCAAGGTAATGCGGTGCAGGTAGTGCGCGGGGTTGAAGTCATACAAGCGCGTGCGTCCACCGAACTCCACATGCACCAGGCGTTTGACCAGCGCCATGTCTTTGGCTGCCATCAACCCTGCCGGTACCGCCAGCCCTGCCAGATTGAGGCCCACCGCCGAAAAATGGGCCCAGGCCGTGCGGGCATCGTCCTGTGACCAGGCTTCGATGCCTTCGCCGATCTCGCAGGCCATCTGCACAGCGGTGACCACCAGCATCGCCTCGCCCAGGAACGGCACGACGAACGACGCAAGGTTGAGAACATCCAGCGCGATGCTGCCGAACGACCAGAGCCAGGCGTTGTAGACACGCGTGTCGACATCCTCTGTGGCCACCACACTGCTGCGGGCATTTTCCATGGTCAGTTGCATGCGTCGTACGGCACTGTCCGCCCACACATCCCGCCACGGTGGCGCGTAGCTGCCCTGACGGTTGATCCGGCCTTTTCGCGTCGCAACAAAGTCCTGGTTATGGGCGTGCAGCTCACCCGGGTCCAGCAAAGTCTTGAGCTGGGTGAAAAACTCATCCTGGCTGGCCAACGGCACAAACTGACTGAAGAATCGGCGGTATTCGACAGCGCACAGGCGCGTGGTGAGATGGTCGGTGAACGCGCCGATATGGTCGTAACTCTTGAGTGGATGCAGGGGGTCGCCAGGGATATAGACCATGCACGGCCGGGGCACGAGTTCCGCGTTTCTCACGTTGGCCCGCCACACCACCGGACCGATGATCAGGATGTTCTCGATCACAAAGGAAAATAGCCGCAAGGGCGAACACTTGACCGCCTCCCCTGCCCATGTGCTCTGCGCCTGGCTGCGCAACAGGTCGATGATCACCTGATGGCCTTCAGGCTGGATGTCACCGTTCATCAAGGCCAGTTCGGCGGCCAGTTCCAACTGGTTCCGATGGCTGGTTATCAGCGTGCTGTAGAGCTTGCCGATGCCCGCTTCTGTCCTGGTGATGCGAATGCGGCTGTTGATGAAGGTTCGCACATAGTCATCGTAGGCACTGCCCAGATCCAGTTCCCGGCACAGGCCGGCAAACTCATGGGGTTTGATGTCCAGTTTGAGTACCTGAACGTTGCCCGACGGGTGAATCCTGTCACTGGAATACCGATGGAAGTTGTAACCGGTAATCAGATGGCAATCGCCGCACACCGATGCCGTCGCCTCCTCTGCGGTGAAGTTGTTCAGCGCAGCTTCCAGCAGGCTCAGCCCCCGATAAAAATAGAACTGCGGGGCCAGGGTGCTGGCGTGACGAGTGGACACCTCCCGGGGGGAGATTTCACATTCTTTCTGCTCCATCTTGCGCGCATAAAAAACCCTGCGGGTGTCCAGGCGCTGCCCGAACTTTTTTGCAATCGCGGCTTCCAGCAACGGCTCGACAAACGCCGCCGGCCCTTTCAGGTCCTTGAACATTTCATCGAGCAGATTCAAGGATTGCCTGCTGCGCATGTGGACTGCACTCATGCGAGCCCGGGCAGCCGGCGCGGCATTTTTGTACCAATCCGGAATGCTCAGGTCCAACGCCGCCAGCTCGGTCTTGCGCGTGTCCAGCGCATCGGTGTACCAGGCGGGTGTGTTGTCCTTGATCACGCGTCCATGGGGGCTCGGGTCGTCCTCGACCGGACGCGCAGGAGAATCAATGAAAGTGTTTGTCATCAGCAGGGCCTTCAGTGAGCGAAATAATCCGCCACTTTAGGCACCGCGATACCGTGTGAAGCAGTAGACATGCACCCCTGCTTCACCCGTCGCTGCGCAGTTCCTCGATGCTGATTTCGCGCATGCGGAATTTCTGGATCTTGCCCGTCACGGTCATCGGAAACTCATCGACGAATTTGAAATACCGGGGTGTCTTGAAGTGTGCGATGCGCCCCTTGCACCAGGTTTGCAACTCCAGCTCATTGGCCACGTGGCCGGGATGGAACTTGACCCAGGCGACGATTTCTTCGCCGTAGCGCGCGTCCGGAATGCCGATGACCTGCACATCGGCCACCGCCGGATGGGTGAAGAAAAACTCCTCCACCTCGCGCGGGTAAACGTTCTCGCCGCCGCGAATGATCATGTCCTTGTTGCGTCCGGCAATGCACACGTAACCCTGTTCATCCATGCTCGCCAGGTCGCCCGTGTGCATCCAGCCCGCCTCATCGATGGCCTCGCGGGTAGACTCGGGGTTGTTCCAGTAGCCGAGCATCACGCTGTAGCCACGGGTGCACAGTTCGCCGATTTCGCCGCGCGCCACGGTGTTGCCGTCGGTGTCGATGACCTTGTTCTCCAGCTGTGGCTGGGTGCGCCCGACGGTGGTGACACGCCGCTCCAGGTCGTCATTCGCGCCGGTCTGCAACGACACGGGGCTGGTCTCGGTCATGCCATAGGCAATCTGCACTTCGCCCATGTGCAGTTCGTCGATGACCCGGCGCATCACTTCGATGGGGCACGTGGCGCCGGCCATGATGCCGGTGCGCAGGCTGGCCAGGTCGAACTCGCCGAGGCGCGGGTGGTCGAGCATGGCGATGAACATGGTCGGCACACCGTAAAGGCCGGTGGCCCGTTCTTCGGCGACGGCGGTTAGGGTCAGCAGCGGGTCGAAGCCGTCATTGGGATAGATGATGGTGGTGCCATGGGTGATGCAGCCGAGGTTGCCCATCACCATGCCGAAACAGTGGTAGAGCGGGACCGGAATCACCAGGCGGTCTTGTGCGGTGAGGCCCAGGCTTTCACCGACCATATAGCCGTTATTGAGGATGTTGTGGTGGCTGAGGGTTGCACCTTTCGGGAAGCCGGTGGTACCGGAGGTGTACTGGATATTCACCGCTTGATCGAAGTGCAGACCGGCTTGGCGAGCCAGCAACTCTTCAAGCGGGATGCCTGCGCCGAGGGCCGCCAGGTGCGACCACGGCAGGAAGCCGGCAGGCGGGTTGGGATCGAGGCTGATGATGCGGCGCAGGTCGGGTTTGAGTGCCAGGAGCATGGCGTGATAGTCAGAGGTCTTGAACGACCCGGCGCACACCAGCCATTGGCAACCGGACTGCTTGAGTACGTAATCCAGTTCGCTGCTGCGATAGGCCGGGTTGATATTCACCAGAATCACCCCGAGCTTGGCGCTGGCGAGCTGGCTGATGCACCACTCGGCGCAATTGGGGGCCCAGATGCCCAGGCGGTCTCCGGTTTGCATACCCAGCGCGAGAAATGCGCGCGCGTGCACATCGACCGCGTCGGCCAGTTGCCGCCAAGTATAGCGGCGGTGCTGGTGCCGCACCACCAGGGCCTCGCCCTGCGGATAGCGCGCAACGGTCCGGTCGAACGCCTGGCCGATGGTTTCGGCCAGCAAGGTCTGGTCCTGAGAGCCACGGCTGTAGCTCGGGTTCGGTTGATCCATAACGACCCCTTTTGTCTTTTTTGTAAGGTGGACGGCGTCTGCTTGACGTAAACGTAAACTACGATTGACAGCTTTGTAACGCAAGTTTACGTTAACGTAAAGGTGAGCGACCTGCCGGCGCACCCTTCCCCATAAAAACAACGCTCAATTCAAGGTGCCTGTCCATGAGTTACCCGTCCCTGAACTTCGCTCTCGGTGAAACCATCGACATGCTGCGCGATCAGGTGCAGTCGTTTGTCGCCAAGGAAATCGCGCCTCGTGCGGCGCAGATCGACAGCGACAACCTGTTCCCCGCCGACCTGTGGCGCAAGTTCGGCGACATGGGCCTGCTCGGCATCACCGTGCCGGAAGAGTACGGCGGCGCCGGGCTGGGTTACCTGGCGCACGTGGTGGCCATGGAAGAGATCAGCCGCGGTTCGGCCTCGGTGGCACTGTCCTACGGTGCCCACTCCAACCTGTGTGTGAACCAGATCAACCGCAACGGCAACCACGCACAGAAACTCAAGTACCTGCCCAAACTGATCAGCGGCGAACACATCGGCGCCCTGGCCATGAGCGAGCCGAATGCCGGTTCCGACGTGGTGTCGATGAAACTGCGCGCCGACAAGCGCGGCGCCCATTACGTGCTCAACGGCAGCAAGACCTGGATCACCAACGGCCCCGACGCCAACACCTATGTGATCTACGCCAAGACCGACCTGGAAAAGGGTGCCCACGGTATTACTGCATTTATCGTCGAGCGCGACTGGAAAGGCTTCAGCCGCAGCAACAAGTTCGACAAGCTGGGCATGCGCGGCTCCAACACCTGCGAATTGTTCTTCGATGACGTGGAAGTCCCGGAAGAAAACATTCTCGGCACCCTCAACGGCGGCGTGAAGGTGCTGATGAGCGGCCTGGACTACGAACGAGTGGTGCTCTCCGGCGGTCCGACCGGCATCATGCAGGCCTGCATGGACCTGATCGTGCCCTACATCCACGACCGCAAACAGTTCGGTCAGAGCATCGGCGAATTCCAGCTGATCCAGGGCAAAGTCGCCGACATGTACACCCAGCTCAATGCCAGCCGCGCCTACCTCTACGCTGTGGCCCAGGCGTGCGAACGCGGCGAAACCACGCGCAAGGACGCCGCCGGGGTCATCCTCTACAGCGCCGAGCGTGCGACCCAGATGGCCCTCGACGCCATCCAGATCCTGGGGGGCAACGGCTACATCAATGAATTCCCTGCCGGCCGCCTGTTGCGTGATGCGAAGCTGTACGAAATCGGTGCCGGTACCAGTGAGATTCGCCGGATGCTGATCGGTCGCGAACTCTTCAACGAAACCCGCTGAAGGAGCGCACCATGGCCACCCTGCACACCCAACTCAACCCACGCTCGGCGGAGTTTTCCGCCAACAGCGCGGCGATGCGCCAACAGGTCGACGCTCTGCACAGCCTGCTCGCCCACGTGCAGCAAGGCGGCGGTGCCAAGGCTCAGGAGCGTCACACGTCGCGCGGCAAGCTGTTGCCGCGCGAGCGCATCGATCGCCTGCTCGATCCAGGGTCGCCGTTCCTCGAACTCAGCCAACTGGCGGCCCATCAGGTGTATGGCGAAGACGTCCCCGCCGCCGGGATTATTGCGGGCATCGGCCGCGTAGAAGGCGTGGAGTGCATGATCGTCGCCAACGACGCCACGGTGAAAGGCGGCTCGTACTACCCGCTGACCGTCAAAAAACACTTGCGCGCCCAGACCATCGCCGAGCAGAACCGCCTGCCCTGCATCTACCTGGTGGATTCCGGCGGCGCCAACCTGCCACGTCAGGATGAGGTGTTCCCCGACCGCGAACACTTCGGGCGGATCTTCTTCAACCAGGCCAACCTGAGCGCCCAGGGCATTCCGCAGATCGCGGTGGTGATGGGCTCGTGCACCGCCGGCGGCGCCTATGTGCCAGCCATGGCGGACGAAGCGATCATGGTGCGCCAGCAAGCCACTATCTTTCTCGCCGGCCCGCCGCTGGTGAAGGCCGCCACGGGTGAAGTGGTGAGTGCCGAAGACCTTGGCGGCGCCGATGTGCACTGCAAGGTTTCCGGCGTGGCTGATCACTATGCCGACAGCGACGAGCATGCCCTGGCCCTGGCCCGACGCAGCGTGGCCAACCTCAATTGGCGCAAGCAGGGTCAGTTGCTGCAGCGCACGCCGGTGGCGCCGTTGTATAGCGCCGAGGAGTTGTACGGCGTGATCCCGGCGGATGCCAAACAGCCGTTCGATGTGCGTGAAGTGATCGCGCGGCTGGTGGACGGTTCGGTGTTCGATGAGTTCAAGGCGCTGTTCGGCACCACGCTGGTGTGCGGTTTTGCGCACCTGCATGGCTACCCGATTGCGATCCTGGCCAATAACGGAATCCTGTTCGCCGAAGCTGCACAAAAAGGCGCGCACTTTATCGAACTGGCCTGCCTGCGCGGAATTCCGCTGCTGTTCCTGCAGAACATCACCGGTTTCATGGTCGGTCAGAAATACGAGGCCGGCGGCATCGCCAAACACGGCGCCAAGCTGGTCACTGCCGTGGCCTGTGCCAAGGTGCCGAAATTCACGGTGATCATCGGCGGCAGCTTTGGTGCCGGCAACTATGGCATGTGCGGCCGGGCCTACGACCCGCGCTTTTTGTGGATGTGGCCGAATGCGCGCATCGGCGTGATGGGCGCCGAGCAGGCCGCCGGCGTGCTGGTGCAGGTCAAGCGCGAGCAGGCCGAACGTAGCGGCAGCGGGTTCAGCGCCGAGGAAGAAGCGGCGATCAAGCAACCCATCCTCGACCAGTACGAAACCCAGGGCCATCCGTACTACTCCAGTGCCCGTTTGTGGGACGACGGCGTGATCGACCCGCTGCAAACCCGCGACGTCCTGGCGCTGGCCCTGTCCGCTTCGCTGAATGCCCCTATCGAGCCGAGCCGCTTCGGCGTGTTCCGCATGTAAACGGAGCTGTAACCATGAGCGATTTCAACACCCTCGAACTGATTACCGACAGCCGTGGTTTTGCCACGCTGTGGCTCAGTCGCGAAACCAGGAACAACGCGTTCAACGCCGAGATGATCCGCGAACTGATCCTCGCCCTGGACCAGGTGCAGGGCGACGCATCCCTGCGCTTCCTGGTACTGCGCGGACGTGGCAAGCACTTCAGCGCCGGCGCGGACCTGGCCTGGATGCAGCAGTCGGCCGAGCTGGATTACCACACCAACCTGGACGACGCCCGCGAACTGGCAGAGTTGATGTACAACCTGGCCAAACTGAAGATCCCCACCCTGGCGGTGGTACAAGGCGCGGCCTATGGCGGTGCGCTGGGCCTGATCAGTTGCTGCGACATGGCGATTGGCGCCGACGACGCACAGTTCTGCCTGTCGGAAGTGCGCATCGGCCTGGCGCCGGCGGTGATCAGCCCGTTTGTGGTGCAGGCGATCGGCGAGCGCGCCGCGCGTCGGTATGCCCTGACAGCCGAGCGTTTTGGCGGCCAGCGTGCGCGGGAACTCGGCCTGCTGGCGGAGAGTTATCCGGCCGGCGAGTTGGATCAGCACGTCGAACTCTGGGTTACCAACCTGCTGCAAAACAGTCCGGCGGCGATGCGTGCCAGCAAGGACCTGCTGCGCGAAGTCGGGCATGGTGCCCTCACCCCCGCCCTGCGCCGCTATTGCGAGAACGCCATCGCGCGGATTCGCGTGAGCGCCGAAGGTCAGGAAGGCTTGCGCGCTTTCCTGCAAAAACGCCCGCCCAGTTGGCAGTCTCAGGAGCCGCGTTCATGAGCACACTGACTACTCTGCTGGTGGCCAACCGTGGCGAAATCGCCTGCCGCGTGATGCGCACCGCCAAGGCCATGGGGCTGACCACCGTGGCCGTGCACAGCACCACCGACCGCGATGCCCGCCATAGCCGCGAGGCGGATATACGTGTCGATCTGGGCGGCAGCAAGGCCAGCGAGAGTTACCTGCAAATCGACAAACTGATCGCCGCCGCCCAGGCCAGCGGGGCCCAGGCGATTCATCCGGGCTACGGTTTTCTGTCGGAGAACGCCGATTTTGCCCGTGCGGTGGAAGCCGCCGGCCTGGTCTTCCTCGGGCCGCCCGCCTCGGCTATCGATGCCATGGGCAGCAAGTCGGCAGCCAAGGCGCTGATGGAAACTGCGGGTGTGCCGCTGGTGCCGGGCTATCACGGGCAAGATCAGGACCTGGAGACTTTCCGCGATGCCTGCGAGCGGATCGGCTATCCGGTGTTGCTCAAGGCCACTGCCGGCGGCGGTGGCAAGGGTATGAAGGTGGTCGAGGACGTCAGCCAGTTGGCCGAGGCCCTGGCCTCGGCGCAACGTGAAGCGCTGTCGTCCTTCGGCAATGGGCAGATGCTGGTGGAGAAATACCTGATCAAGCCGCGCCATGTGGAGATCCAGGTGTTTGCCGACACCCAGGGGCATTGCCTGTACCTCAATGAGCGCGATTGCTCGATTCAGCGTCGGCATCAAAAGGTCGTCGAAGAAGCGCCCGCGCCGGGGCTGAGCGTGGAGCAACGCCAGGCCATGGGCGAAGCGGCGGTGCGCGCGGCCCAGGCCATTGGCTATGTCGGCGCGGGCACGGTGGAGTTTTTGCTGGATGCCCGTGGCGAGTTTTTCTTCATGGAGATGAACACGCGGCTGCAAGTGGAGCACCCGGTGACGGAAGCGATCACCGGGCTGGACCTGGTAGCCTGGCAGATCCGTGTCGCCCAGGGTGAGGCGCTGCCGATCACCCAGGCGCAGGTGCCGCTGATCGGCCATGCGATCGAGGTGAGGTTGTATGCCGAAGATCCGGCCAATGATTTCCTGCCGGCGACCGGCCATCTGGCGCTGTATCGCGAGTCCGCAGCGGGCCCGGGACGTCGGGTGGACAGTGGCGTCGAGCAAGGGGACAGCGTCTCGCCGTTCTATGACCCGATGCTCGGCAAACTGATCGCCTGGGGCGAAGACCGCGAACAGGCTCGCCTGCGTTTGCTGAGCATGCTGCAAGAGTTTGCCGTCGGCGGGCTGAAGACCAACCTGGGCTTCCTGCGGCGGATCATCGGCCATCCGGCGTTTGCGGCGGCCGAGCTGGATACCGGGTTCATTCCGCGTTATCAGGATGAGCTGTTGCCGGTCCCCGGTACCTTGAGCGATGAATTCTGGCAGGCAGCGGGTGCGGCGTTCATACAGAGCCTGCCGGCGGGCGACGGGCCCTGGGCGGACACTCGGGGATTCCGTGCCGGGTTGCCGGCGCAAGTCTCGCTGCACCTGAGCTGCAACGGGCAGGACCGGTTGGTGACGCTGGCGGCAGACTCGGCGACGCTGCACGGCGAGCACTTGCTGATCGAACACCAGGGCGTGCGGCGCCCCCATCTGGCCGTGCGCAACGCGGGCACGGTGTTCTTGCGTTGGGAGGGTGAAATGCAGGCGGTGAGCCTGTTCGATCCGATTGCGGCGGTCGAGTCCAGCCAGTCCCATCAGGGCGGCCTCACGGCGCCGATGAACGGCAGCATCGTACGGGTACTGGTGGAAGTGGGCCAGCAGGTGGAAGCCGGTACGCAACTGGTGGTGCTGGAAGCGATGAAGATGGAGCACAGCATTCGTGCGCCCCAGGCCGGGGTGGTCAAGGCGCTGTTCTGTCAGGAAGGCGAAATGGTTGCCGAAGGCAGTGCGCTGGTGGAGCTCGACAGCGCCGACTAGAACTTCGCCGTGGCCTGCACGACTACGCCGAGGATGCGACAAGCGTCCGTGAACAGGGTTTTGGGATAGGTGGGATTGAGCGGCACCAGGTAAAGCTGGCCGCTCTCTTCGCGCAATTGTCGAAAGGTTGCCTGGGAGCTGTTCGCCCATCGGGCCACCACCAGCTTGCCGGGTTCTGCGTCGATGGCCGGATCCACCAGGATCATCATCCCGGCACCGATGCTCAGGCCGCTGGGGGCGGTCATGGCATCGCCGGTGACCGGCAGCCAGAACGCATCGCCGCGGGCGTGGTAGTCCGTCAGTTCGAAACGCGGGTGACCGTAGGTCGGGCGATCTTCGCGGACCTCGCACAGGCCGGACCAGTCGCTGACCGGGTAGCGGAAATACGGATTGTAGCGCGGGGTAGGTGCGGGCGCTTCGGCGTCGGTCCGCTCGCGAATCTCCAGCGCCACCTCCAGGTAGCCAAGCCCCAGTTCCGCGAGCAGGCGATTCATGTCTGCCAGGCTCGGCACACGGCGTTTGTTGAGCCAATGGCCTACACCGCCCTGGGACATGCCCAAGCGCTCGGCCAGCTCCTCCTGTGTGACCTTGCGGTCCTTCATGTTGGCCTTGACCAACGCGATCCATTTATCCATGGGGCCCGACAATACGTTGCGTATTTTACAGGGCAATAAACAGTTTGTAGTAATCCATAAAACGACATAAATACGATACGTACTATTATCGGGCATACGGTTTTCGACACCCACCCAGAGTACCGACCCTTATGACCATAAGCCCGTATCACCTGCCTGCCCCACCCGTTTCCGACGAACTGCTGGACATGCGCAGCAGTGGCGCCGCCCAGCGCGCCCTGGACTATTACTTGAAAGAGGATATGTCGACATCGACCCCGAACGACGCACTGTTCGACATCAGTCCGAACGTCAGCCAGGAAGAAGCCCTTGTGCATGCCTCCGACCTGCTGCGCAGTGCGGCGGCCACGGCGTATGAATCGGCGAGCAGCCATCAGGGCAATCACCGGGACCTGGCGTTTTCAGTGGTGTATTTGATCGATATGGCAAAGGCGATGGTGGAGCGCTCGTTGCGGGCCTCGGAGCGAGTGGCCGACGCGCCTGCGAACGGGTAAACGACGCAAAGAAAAAATATTTCTATCCCGCGGATAAAAACATTTGACTTGCAAATGATAATGATTATTATTGGACCAAGCTGATCGCGAGATCAGTCGATAGTCCAAGGGACCTTAGGTCGGACTCTTGGAATATCTCCTCATCAGGCTAATCACGGTTTTTGACCCGGCTCTTTGGCCGGGTCTTTTTTTTGCCAGTTTTTCTGGCATGGCTTCAGGCTAATGAAGACTGTGTGTTGCGTGATGGCGCGCATGGTAGCAAAAGACCATCGCCAAAAGAAACCCGGCCGAACGCTCTGGCTCACATCTCTGAGAATTAGCGCTTGAGAATCAATCTCATAGATTCTAAGCTGCAATGGCGTCATGGATGACGCCCCCTTCCCGCCCGCAACAATTTTGCCTCCAGCCGTTACCTGAGTCCTGTGTAATATATCTGCCACAACACTCCTACTCAGGTAGCCAGACCATGACCGTGGCCTTGACCTCCATCAAGATCAGCACCGACTTCGACAGCGGCAATATCCAGGTGCTCGACGCCAGCGATGCCCATCAGTTGCTGCTGGCCATCAAACCCGATACCCGCAGCGCGCATTTCCAGTGGTTTCACTTCAAGGCCGAAGGCATGCACGTGGGGCACACCCACACCTTCCGCCTGAGCAACGCAGGCCAGTCATCCTACAAACACGCCTGGAGCGGCTACAACGCCGTGGCGTCGTATGACCATATCAACTGGTTTCGCGTGCCCACCCGTTTCGATGGCGAAACCCTGCACATCAGCCTTGATACCCAAGAGAAACACGCCTGGATCGCTTACTTCGAACCCTACAGCCGCGAACGCCATGACTGGCTGATCGACCAGGCCCTGAACCGTGCCGGCACCCAACTCCTCGCCACCGGCAAAAGCGCCGAAGGTCGCGACATCCAGTTGCTGCGCCGGGGAAAAGGTGGCGACGGCCAACGCAAGGTCTGGATCATCGCCCAGCAACACCCTGGCGAACACATGGCCGAATGGTTTATGGAAGGCATCATCGAACGCCTGCAACAGGATGGCGACACCGAGCTGAAAAACCTGTTGAAGGTGGCCGATCTGTACCTGGTACCCAACATGAACCCGGACGGAGCCTTCCATGGTCACTTGCGCACCAACGCCATGGGCCAGGACCTCAACCGCGCCTGGCAAAGCGCCAGCCAGGAGATCAGCCCGGAAGTGCTGTTCGTGCAGCAACAAATGGAAAAATACGGTGTGGACCTGTTCCTCGACATCCACGGCGACGAAGAAATCCCCTACGTTTTCACCGCTGGTTGCGAAGGCAACCCGGGCTACACGCCGCGTATCGAAGCCCTGGAAAAACACTTCCGGGGCCACCTGACCGCCCTCACCCGCGACTTCCAGACCACCCACGGCTATACCCGTGACCTGCCGGGCGAAGCCAATATGACGTTGGCGTGCAATGCCGTCGGCGAAAAATACGACTGCCTGTCCCTGACCCTGGAAATGCCGTTCAAGGACAACGACGACGCGCCCAACCCGCACACCGGCTGGTCAGGCAAACGCTCGATGCAATTGGGCAAGGACGTGCTGAGCACCGTGGCCGATATCGTCCCTCACCTGCGCTGATACCGCCGCGCCCTGTAGTGAGCGCAATTGCTCGCTCACTACAGGCCAACCAGCGTCGATCAGTCTTTGATACCGGTCATGCTTTGCAGCACGCCATCGCGACGGATCAGCCCGTGGAACAGCGCTGCCGCCAGGTGCAACAGCACCGTCAGGAACAACAGATAGGCCAGAAACCCATGGGCCTTGCGCAAGACAGCGAACAACGGCGCATTCGCCGCCACCAGCGCCGGCAGCCGAATCGAGCTGCTGAGCATCACCGGATCACCCGCCGCTGAAATCATCGCCCAGCCCAGCAGCGGCAACACCAGCATCAATGCGTACAACACCAGGTGAGACGCCTTGGCCGCCAGCACTTGCCACAACGGCAAATCGCGGGGCAATGGCGGCTGACGGGTCGAAAAACGCACCGCCAATCGCACGATGACCAGCGCCAGAATCGCAATACCCAAAGGTTTGTGCAGGTGAAGCAACCATTCGTGCCGCTCCGACACCGACGCGGCCAGGCCTGCGCCAATAAACAGCATGGCGATGATCATCAGCGCCATCAGCCAGTGCAGTACGCGCGCCAAGGGGACGAAAAACCGAGGTTGATGATTCATGGCTTCGACTCCTGAGGGGCCTTGTGCAAGGGGCTGACTTCACCGGCGCGGCGCAGGTACGAACTGGCATAGGCCGCTGAACGTGCCGCCAGCAAGGGGTCGTTGGAGGCTTGAATGCCGCTCGGCAGAATCAGCGGATCGAAGTTGATATCGCGGCAATCGCCGTCAGCCTGGGGCTGGCTGCTTTCCAGCACCAGAGTGCCGGCGTTCAGCACCTTGTGCTCGCCGGCCCAGGCCTTGCTGGCGTCGTCCAGCGGGTCGCCGGGATTGGCCAGGGTCATATTCAATTGCCAGCGCAGAGGTCCGCTGGCCAAGCGTTGAGCCAGGTCTTTCTCGAGGAAATCCGACCCCGCCGGGGCGCTATCGCCTGCGGCGTCCTGGCTTTGGGGGACCACACCCCAGCGCACGGCCTGGCGCTTGCCATCGGCGTCCACCAGGAAAAATGCGTTGATCCCGTTATAGGTTTCCGTGGCGTAACTGGCCGACGGCTTGGCGGTCTTGACCCAGGCAAGGAAGGGTGCGGTCTCGGGATGCGCGGCAAAAAACGCCGGCATGCTCGCCGGGTTCGGCTTGCCGGTCGCCGGGTCCGGGGTACCGGCTTTGAGCAACTGGTAGAACGCCTCGGGGGTGCCCACCGGGAATACCGGCATGCTGTTCATGCCCGTGCGCCATTGTTGGCCGTTGGCCTGACTGAACTGCACGGCAAGACTGCGGATCGGCACACTGCTGTCCGGCGCATAGGGGTTACCACTGGGCAAGGCGAACCGACCGATGACCGGCGTCCTGGCCTCGCTGAACACTTGGGCACTGGAATACGCGCGGGCCTCGGAACTGCTTTCGAAATACCCGGCTACACACACGCCCTTGCTGTGGTTACGCCGGAATCCCGGGTGCACGCCATTGTTGGTTTCCAGGGCATTGACCAAGGTCTTGGGGCGCAGCCGCTGTGGGTCGAGGGTGCCGTTGACGTAGGCAAACGCCCCTGCCACAACCGCAACCACGGCGCCGATGCCCGCCAGCCGCGCGATCAGGCTCGCGGTGCTCAACGGAGGACGGGGCGGTGATGAGTGATCTACCATGAACAAACTCCAGGGCCTGAGGCCTTAGGGGGTGAAACACAAGGTCGGAGTACTGAGACGAACGCCAATCCACTCTATTCCCCAGGGCTGATTTTATTTTTCAGAACCTGGAATAACCTTCAACGCCGGACGTCTCTCCAGTCCCAGCGTAGTGACCAGCCAGACTCCCATGCATGAACTCGACGAACAGTTACGTGAACTCATCCCCAGGCTGCGGCGTTTTGCCGTTTCCCTGACCCGTAATACCAGCAGCGCCGACGACCTGGTGCAGTCGACCCTGGAACGGGCGATTGTCAGTTGGGCCGACAAACGCATCGAAGGCGACCTGCGGGCCTGGCTGTTTTCGATCCTTTATCGGCAGTTCCTCGATGCCCACCGACGCAACCGGCGTTATGCGCGCATGCTCGAATTTTTCACCGGCCGTGACGATGCGCAGCCTTCGGTGGAGCGCACGGTCATCGCCCAATCGACCCTGCAAGCCTTCGACCAACTGAACACCGAGCAGCGTGCCTTGCTGCTGTGGGTGTCCGTCGAAGGTTTGAGCTACAAGGAGGTAGCGGAAATCCTCGACGTGCCCATCGGCACCGTGATGTCACGCCTGTCCCGTGCGCGCCAAGCCCTGCGTCAACTCAGCGATGGCGAGATTGCCAGCCCTTCCCTGCGGATACTCAAATGATCAGCCTGCCCCCCAGCGAACGCGATTTGCATGCCTACGTCGATCACCAACTGTTGGAGAGCGATCGCCGTGTACTCGAAACCTGGCTGTCGGCCCACCCCGACGTCGCCGCCCAGGTCCACGCCTGGCAACAGGATGCGCAACGGTTGCGCGCCTCACTGAGCGGCGCCTTGCAGCAACCGGCCAACCCGGACCTGGACCCTGCGTTGATTCGCCAGCGCGTCCGGCACCAGTCCCGTCGGCACCTGGCATCGGCTGCGGTGCTGCTGATTGCCGTCAGCGTCGGCGGCTTCGGTGGCTGGCACGCCCGTGAAGCCACCCAACCGGAGCAATTGCCCATGGCCGATGCGATGCAGGCATTCCGCCTGTTCGCCCAGGACGGCATTATGCCCGCCGACTACAACGCCCAGGACAGCAGCACCATGCAGGCCTGGCTCGACCGCTACTTCAACCAGGCCCATCGCCTGCCCGACTTGAGCGCCTCGGGCTTCACGCCAGTCAACGGACGCCTGCTCACCACTGAATCGGGCGCGGCGGCCATGGTGGTGTATGAGGATGGGCAAGGCCACAAGATCAGCTTCTACATTCGCCCGCCGGGCCCGGAGAACAGTTTGCTGCCCCGTGGCAGTCGCAGCGCGGACGGCTTGCAGGCACAGTACTGGTCGGGCGCCGGGTACAACTATGCGATGGTCAGCCCCAATGACGCATCCACCGCACGCATGCTCCAGCAGACGATCAAGTTCTAGAAGCCCACATCCAGCACCACGTTATCGAGGTAAGTACCGCCCGGCGGCGTGGCCTGGTCGGTGTAGATCTTCGCGTTGTAGTTGAACACCTGGCTACCGGTGCCCAGGCCGTTGCCCGGGTTGACCTCGGCGGTGGAGCTGTCTCGCCGTGCAGCGCCGACACTGCCCCAGCGCGTGGTGCCGGCGCTCTTGAAGATGTCATAGGCCAGGTAGTTGCTGCCCGAAATCATCCGCCGTCGCCCGCCCACGCTGATCGCGTTCTGGCCATCGCTCAACCCCACGCTGTAGGCACTGCCCTTGGTGCAGGAAATGCTGATGGTCTGGCCGGCCACCGGGGTAAAGGCGCTGATCACCGGTGCGCTGCCAAAGCTGATGTTGGGCGCGGTGATCTGGCAGTCGTTGGTGACGGTCATGCTCACCGTCAGCGTGCGGGTCTGGGGCGTAAGGTTTCGATCACGCAGCACACACAGGGACCCTACCCCCAGACCGATGCAGTAATCCCAGCTCCAGGCCAGGTTCAGCACTTCGGTGTAGACCCCCGCCGCCACGTTGCTGCCCGTGATGCTGCCGAAGTACAGCGGCAAGGTCTTGTTGCCCGGCCCGCTCAACAGCCCGGCGGCGGTGGCCAGGCCATTGGGGCCGAAGTCGAACTGGCTGTTGTGGTTGATCGGAAAGTTGGTGGTGTTGTTGCCGTAGACCGTATAGCCGATCACATCACCGGTGGGGCCGACCAGGCCGCCCGTCAGCGAGCTGACGGTCAGGTAGAAGTGATCGCTGGTGCCCAACGCGATCAGCGAAGCCCCGCAGCTCAAGCCGGCGTTCTGGGTCGAACTGCCTTGCGAGGCGGTGCGCACGTTGATCGAACTGACCGAGCCGAAGCTGGCCGGTGTCGTCGCCACCACCGAACACAGTGCCACCGCCTGCCCCGATACCCCAAGGCTGGCGCTCGCCAACACACTGTAAAGCCATCCCTTGCCCCTCACCCGCTCGCTCCTTGTTCAGCCCTTCATTGGCACACCAACGGCCCGATCAGGGGCACGTCCTGTTGTTGCGCATCCATGTCGAAAGCCGCCTGGCAGGTACGCCCGCCCGCCATCGTGACCTGCAAAGTGTTGTGGGCCGCCAGGTTTTCCAGGTAGACCAGCCCCTCCCAGCCCACCACAGCCTGGGTGTTGCTTTGCTCGTGCACCACCAGGCTGCCCAGGGGCAACTCCTGGTGTTGGCTGTCCACCAGGGTCATGCTCGCGGCGATCACCCGACGCAGCGGAAACTCCAGCAGGTAACCGCTGCCCCGGCGCACCGACACCCGCTGCTCCACGTTCGGGCTCTGGATATTCGGCGGCAGGTTGAGCGGGTCAATCTCATATTTTGCGCGGTAGTAGGCGCTGCTCCAGGGCACCAGCAGGTGCCCGTTACGGTCAGTCTGGCCCACCAGCTGGTTTTCGTAGCGCACCGGAATCCCGGCGAAACCCTGGGTACTCACCACCACAAAGGCATCGTTGATGCGGTTGGCGGCGAAGGTATCGCCGCCCATCCACACCAACGAACCGCTGGCATCCGCCCAGCGCGTCTCGGCATCGCTGCTGCCGTAGACACCGGCCTGCAACTGCACCGACTGCAAGCGCCAGGTCAGGTCGGCCTGGCGGTAGGTCGGCCCGTCGCCCTGGGCGTAGCCGAGGTTGTAACCCACTCCGCCTTCGCTGGGCACCGAGCTGCTGTAGTTGATGCGCTGGCGACTGGCGCCGTCCTTGCTGCGCTCGCTGCTCAGGGCCAGGCTGCCATTGAGGTCGAACGGGATCACCAGTTGTGCCTGCACGGCCCAGTTGCTGTCGCCGATCTCGCGGTTGGCCGACAGGTAAAAACTGGTATTGCGCCACAGCGGCTTGCTCCAGCTCAGGTTGAGCAGGCGCGTGCGCGAATCGTCCGCGGCCTGCACGTCGAAATAGCCCACGCCCAGGCTGCCGAAACGCTCCAGATTGAGGCTGAGGGTGACCTGTTCGCTGCGCTTGCTGAGGCTCGCGTAAGGGGTGTCTACGAGGGTCAGGTCAGCATATTCGTCGTGCCGCTCCACGCGCTGGTACGACAGGCTGTAGCGCGAGCTGTTGTACTGATAACCCAGGCTCAGTTGCTGGCCGTTGCGACCGTCGAACTGGCTCTGGCTGAGGGCGGTATTGAGGATGCCGAAGTTGCCCAGGCGCAGGTTGCCGCCCAGGCCGCCGAGGGTCAGGTCACTCGACGCTTCGGCGTGGCTTTCCAGGGTCAGGTTGTCGGAGTAGCCATAGCGAAAGGTGCCACTGACCACACCCGGCCCGTAGGCGAAATCCCGTACCGTGTAATCGCGGCGCAAGGTCCCGGCTGCCACGGAGAAATCCGTCAAGCCCTTTTGCAGCAAGGTACTGGTGACATAGAACGGCACCGTCGTCGACACCTGGCGCCCCAAGGCGTCCGTAGTGACCACCACCGCCTCGCCGGCGCCGTTGATGAAGGGCACGTTGGTGAGGGTGTACGGCCCCGGCTGCAACAATGCGCTCTCGGATTTGTAGCCATTGATAAACAGGTCCACCGACGATGGCACCGCCGCCTCGCCGGCAAACTGCGGCAACGGATACGTCACCAGGTCCGGGCGCACCGCGAAATCCCGCGAGAACTGCACCCCGCCCAGGCGCACCGAACTGCTCCAGGGCAGCGACCCGCTGATCACGTCACCGGCCTCGTAAGTGAGCATCCGCTCGTCATCGGAGAAACGCCATGTCGTGTCATAACGGCGATAACCGTTGTCGAGGGTGCTGTTGCTCACGTTGCCCGACAGGGTCTGGCGGTATTGCCCGGTGTTGGACAAGGTGCCCCACGTGTCGAACAGCCGCACTTCGTTCCAGCCGGCCAAGTAACTGCCACCTTCGTCGGTGTCGTTGAAGTACAGGTCATAGTTGAGCAAGGCACCGAAGCTGCTCATGGCCTGGGTGCGCGGGTAGGTGTTGCGGTTGCCGATGAACTGTTCCCGCAACCAGGACGGCGGCACATCCAGCAACAGGCGCTGGCCGTTGCTGTCGTAGTCGCTGTGCAGGCCGGGCAGTTTGTCCAGGGCGATGCTGCCGGTGGGATCACCGGGCAGTTTCATGCCGACGTCCTGCAACGCGCTGGCGGGCACATACAGCTCGCCCGCCCGTTGATCGACCGCGATGACGCGGCCGGTGTCCATCTGGTTGACCACCAGCTCCAGAAACAACTGTGCATCGGCGACAGCCTCCATACTGCTCGGGGGCGGTGGCAGGTCGCCAGCCATCCCCGGAAGCGCCAGCATCGCGCCCCACAGCCCGCTCACCACTGCCACCGACGGCCACATACAACGAGCCCGACCACGACTCACACATGGCGTTGTGTCCTTCAATGGACATCTCCATCCTGTTGAACCCGGGGTTTACCCCGTCCCGCTGCCTACTCCGTTATCGCGCCGGCGCCAGGGCTTCCAACTGCGCCGCGCCATTGATCCGCACCTGCAACGGCTGGTCGGCCGACACCGCCTCCGGCACCGGCCAGCGCATCGTCGCGCCCGGCAGCACGTAGCCCAGCAAGCCGTCCGCCACCGGTCGTGTCTGACCGCCTTGTTTGAACGACGCGTCGGTGAGCCGCGCATGTACAGCACCCTGGTTGCGCACCTCGATGTAACTGCGCCCGGCCACCGAGACCTTGCGCCAGCTCAGATCCGGTTTGCCGGCGCCCTTCGGATCGCGCTGACGCGTGGCGTCTTCCTTGCTCCACAGCCCCGCGCCGTAGGCAAACAGCGGCACCGAGTAACGCATCTGGAAGCGAATCGCCGCCGCCGTGTTCTTGCCTTCCGGCGGCGTCGGCACCTGCAAGGGCGAAGGGATTTCATCGATGATGATGCGGTAGGCCAACTCCTGCCCGGGTGGTACTTCACGGGTGCGTGTCAGGCGCACCAATTGTTTTTGCCCGGGTTCGATCTTCGCCACCGGCGGGCTGCCGATCACGTCACGCTGGTTCTGGTATTGCTCGTCGAAACCGTTCTGGCTCCAGGCGAATACGCGAATCTGCAAATTGGCCGTCTCGGTGCCACGGTTTTCCAGCCACAACGCACTGGCCTGCTGGTCGGCCTCCAGCACCGGGTCGATCGGCCAGATCAGCACCGAACTGGCCGCCTGCACCGCCGCCACATTGCCCAACGCCCCCGCCAACACAGCAAAACCCGCGGCCCACAGCCGCCGGGAAGGTGAACGCATAAAACCACTCCTCATACCGATAGCCCTACCACGACAATTGCACCTGCAACGTGTCGCTGTATGTCCCCCCAGGCTGATTGCCCGGTAACTGCACCCGCCCGTAAATCGGCAGGCTGATGTTGTTTGCATCGCTGTAGGTCACGTTGACGCTCTGACTGATCCCCAGGCTCTGGCTGAACGCTGCATCCCGAAACAACTGGTACGCCACTCGCGCAGTGCCGGTATTGAGCTGCAAATTGCGCCCGGTGCTGCTGTGCAGGCCGCCGTTGACGCTCATGCTCAGCGTCACCCCCGGCGTGCATTGCAGGGTCACGCCACCGGTCAGGGCGGCGCTCACCGTGCTGGTGGACAGCGCCGAATAACTGCCGTAGGTCAGCGCCCCATAGTTGGAGCCGCCGCCCACCACCAGGCAGCCGGGAGTGACAGTGGCGCTCACCTGAAAGCTCTGGCTGGTCACCGCCGACAACGGCAGTGGCACCGCCAGCCCACACGCCAGCAATGCCCTCACCCACCCAGGCCGGGTCATGACGCTAGAACGTCAGTTCCACGGCCACGGTGTCGGTGTAGGTGCCCGCCGGCAACCCCGCCTTGCCCACCGCACGACCGTAGAGATTCACGGTTTGCGCCACGCCGGTACTGGTGGCGAGGGTGATCACGCCATCGATGGCCAGCAGCGCGGAATGCCCGCTGTCGGTGTAGAAGTCATAGGGCACAAAGTTGCCGAGACCATCGGCCAGCGCCCGAGTACCGCCGGCGGAGGCATTGTCATGGGCGCCGGCACGCACTTTGATGGTGGGCGCAGTGCCCGCCGAGCACAGCACCGACAATGCTCCGCCCGTGCCGGTACCGCCCAGCAACTGGGCATCGGCATTGGTGAACAGGCTGTTGGTGGTACCGAAGTTGAGGCTACCGAAGTTCAACCCGGTGGCCGCGCCGGAACCGTTGACCTGGCAACTGGCGATCAACGTCAGGCTGGAGGTGATCTGGCCGGTCACGGTGGTGGCCGCATTGAGGCTGGAAGCCATTGCCAGGCCCAGCGCACAAACGCCTAATCGCGATACGAGTACATGCATGATATCCATCCTCATGGTTTACCAATCCAGAGTCACCGTCAGGGTGTCTGTGTAGATGCCGGCCGGTAAGGCCCTGGTATTCGCCACCACTGAGCCGAATACCGGAATCGGTATCTGTGTGCCCCGGGTCACGACGAAATTGCGCTGCTGGCCGATGTTGTAGGTGCTGTGCCCCAACGGATCGGCCGAAAGTCGATACGGTATGGTCTGGGTGCCGTTGCTCAGGCGCCGCGTGGTGCCGTCACCGTGGGCACCGCCGTCGATTGTCACGGTAAAACTGCTGACTACCGAAGGGTTGCATGACACCGACAGAGGCGCCTTGTCGCCGTCGGTGACGCCTGCCGCCAGGGTGTTGTTCCAGGTCGGCCCCTGGCTGCCGAAGTCGAGGAGCGCAGTGCCACCTGTAGGGCTCACCGGCGCACTTTCAACGCTGCTGACCTGGCAACTGGCGGTAATCACCAGGCGCGCATGAATCTGTCCGCTGGCGACCGCCGCCCAGGCGTCATCGGCCAGCAGCAACAAGCCGCCGAACGCCACCAGGGCCAGGCTGCGGCTCACCATGTGACCGTGACCTTGAGCAGATCGGTGTAGCGGCCCACGGCGGGAATGTCCTTGAGGGGTTCGATACGCCCGTAAAGCGGCAGGTCGACGGAGCCGGAGTCCGGCACGCGAAAGCCGAACGGCACATCCACCGGCAGCGGGATCAACCGCGCAGCGTCGGCATACAACCGGTAGGGAATGGGTTTGATCGAAGGGCTTGCAGCGCTCAGGTAACGCACTTCGCCGGTGCCGCCATGCAGGCCGCCGTCCACGCGCACCTGGTACGGCGTGTCGGGGTTGCACTCCAGACGCGGCTGGCGCTGGCTGATCAGCGCCGCACTCAAGGGCCCCGCCGGGTCATCCAGACGCGGACCACTGCCAAAGTCGAGGACGCCCAGTTGCTCGATGCCCGCGCTGCGGGTGGTGCCCACCAGCTGGCATCCGCGCTGCACGTCGATGCGCACCTCTACCTGAAGCTGTGCACCATACGACGCGTCGCAGAGCATTGCGCCCATGACTGCCAATACTGCTCGTCCCTTCACTGCCCCACATCCTTATACAGGGGTGACTCCTGCGTATGAGGTTAGTCACTCGGGGCGAAACCGCCAGTCTGGCCGGGATCCAGGCTATCAACGGGGTTATCCATGCCTTTTCGAGATAGCACGTGGGCCCCTTCTCTATTGGTCAAATCGGGGCGAGCGCCCTAAAGTAAGCGACCACCGAAATACAGAGTGACCGCCCTTGGCCGTGCTTTCCCTGATTCGTCGCCTGCTGGCGCGTCCGTCCGAGCGCCACGACGCATCCCTGATCCCGACATTCTTCCGGAACAAAGCCGCGCAACAGGGCTACACCCTCAGCGCCGGCCAGACCGAGGCCATCACGGCCATGGCCCGCGAAACGCAGCACCTGCTTACCGGCCAGCCGACCCGCGGCCTGTACCTGCATGGTCCTGTGGGGCGTGGTAAAAGCTGGTTGCTCGACGGTTTTTTCCAGGCGCTGCCCATCGACCGGAAGCAGCGCGTGCACTTCCACGATTTTTTCGCCCGCCTGCACCGGGGCATGTTCGCCCATCGAACACACCACGACGCCCTGGGCGCGACCCTCGATGAGCTGCTGGAAGGCTGCCAGGTGCTGTGTTTCGACGAGTTCCACGTGCACGACATCGGCGATGCCATGCTCATCACCCGGCTGTTCAAGGCGCTGTTCCAGCGCGGCGTGCTGGTACTGGTGACGTCCAACTACCCGACCGAGGGGCTGCTGCCCAATCCGCTGTACCACCAGCGCTTCAAACCGGTGATCGACCTGATCGCCGCGCGCATGGACGTGCTGGAAGTCAGCTCGCCCCAGGACTTTCGCGGCCTGCCCCAGGCCCACGGCACGCAACGCTTCACCCAAGGCCGCTACATATGGCCGGGCACCGTGGCTCAGCGCGAAGCGCTGAACCTGCCCTCGGTGGATTGCCCTCCCCAGCCATTAACCGTCGGCACCCGGCAACTGGTGTGCCGCTGGCATCGAGAACGCACCCTTGCGTTCACCTTCAACGACCTCTGCGAACAGCTCACCGCCGTGATGGATTACCTGCTGCTGTGTCAGGACTTCGACCATTGGATCATCGATGGCCTGCCACTCCTGGCCGACTGCCCGATCGCCGTGCAACAGCGTTTCATCAACCTGGTGGACGTGCTCTATGACCGCGACAAGCAACTGACGCTGATCGGCGAGCAGCCGCTGGCCGCATCCCTGGCCGGCCAGGCCATTGACCTGGCGCGCACCGCCAGCCGCCTGGGGCAATTGCAACCGGTCGGCGTGCAAGCGCTGACCGACCCGGTATCATAGGCGCCGTTTTCGCCCTCTTGCCGAGTGACCGCGCCGTTCATGAATACCCTCGCTCAACTCAAGGCCGGCCAATTGGCCGGTATCACGCGCCTGGACCTGTCCTGCGGGCTGACCGAATTCCCCCGGGAAATCTTCGAGCTGGCCGACTCCCTGGAAATCCTCAATCTCACGGGCAACGCCCTGAACAGCCTGCCGGATGACCTGCATCGCCTGACCCGCCTGCGGGTGCTGTTCTGCTCGGATAACGCCTTTACCGAACTGCCGGCATGCCTGGGCCAATGCGCGAAACTGAGCATGATCGGCTTCAAGGCCAATCGCATCAGCCGCGTGCCGGCCGCCGCGTTGCCACCGCAACTGCGCTGGCTGATCCTCACTGACAACGCCATCAGCGAGTTGCCCGACGAACTGGGCGCGCGGCCTTTGCTGCAAAAACTGATGCTGGCCGGCAACCAGCTCACGGCGTTGCCGCAAAGCCTGACCCACTGCCACAACCTTGAGTTGATCCGAATCGCCTCCAACCGCTTCACCCGTCTGCCACAGTGGCTGCTCAAGCTGCCCAGCCTGACCTGGCTGGCCTATGCGGGTAACCCGGTGGAAATGGCGGTGGACGTGGCCGGTGATGAAGGTACGCCGAACATTCCCTGGCGTGAGCTGGAACTGGGCGATGTGCTGGGCGAAGGCGCCTCGGGCGTGATCCGCCGAGCGCTGTGGCGGCCTTCGGGGCAATCAGTGGCGGTCAAGCTCTATAAAGGCACCATCACCAGCGACGGCTCGCCCTTGCACGAAATGCAGGCGTGCATCGCCGCCGGTTTGCACCCCAATCTGATCAAAGTGCGAGGTCGGGTCACCGAACACCCGGACGGCCAGGCCGCCCTGGTGATGGACCTGATCGACCCGAGCTACCGCAACCTGGCGGCGCTGCCGAGCCTGGCTTCGTGCACCCGCGATATCTATGCACCGAGCACGCGCTTCAGTCTCGAGGTGGCACTGCACATGGCCCGGGGCATCGCTTCGGTCGCGGCGCATCTGCACCGGCACGGCATTACCCATGGCGACCTCTACGGCCACAATATTCTGTGGAATGAATGGGGCGATTGCCTGCTGGGGGATTTTGGCGCGGCGTCGTTCCATGCCACGGCGGACACGCTGGAAACCAGAGCGTTGCAACGGATTGAAGTGCGCGCGTTCGGGGTCTTGCTCGGGGAACTGCTGGAGCGGATTGAGGATCAGGCGTGTGAGGCGTTGGTCGCGCTGCAAACACGCTGCTGTCAGCCCGATGTGCTGGCGCGTCCAGGGTTCGACGAAATCGAAGCCATCCTGCAAGCCTTGTAGGAGCCGGCTTGCCGGCTCCTGGACTCAGGTGTTGATCAGCCCGCCAGGCCGACGAACATGTCCTGCACGTCGTCGTGGTTGTCCAGGCCTTCCAGGAAGGCTTCAACCTCGGCCATCTGCTCATCGGTCAAACCGCTGACCGGGTTCTTCGGCGTGTAGCCCAGCTTGGCCGACAACACGGTGAAGCCCTGCTCCGGCAGTGCCTTCTGCACGGCATCGAGGTCGGTGGTCTCGGTGATGAACAGGGTGGCGCCCTCTTCTTCGCCTTCCTGGAAATCCTGGGCGCCGGCTTCAATGGCAGCCATTTCCGGGTCGGCGTCCGGGGTGTCCGGCGAGGCTTCGATCAGACCGACGTGGTTGAAGTCCCAGGCCACGGAGCCCGAAGCGCCCAGCTGGCCCTTGCGGAACGCCACGCGGATTTCCGCCACGGTGCGGTTGATGTTGTCGGTCACGCACTCGACAATCAGCGGCACCTGGTGCGGCGCGAAGCCTTCGTAGGTCACGCGGTGATACTGCACGGTCTCACCCAGCAGACCGGCGCCCTTCTTGATGGCACGGTCCAGGGTTTCCTTGGGCATCGAGGCCTTTTTGGCCTGTTCCACCACCAGTCGCAGATGGGCGTTGGTCGCGGTGTCGGCACCGTTGCGGGCGGCGATGGTGATTTCTTTCACCAGCTTGCCGAAGATCTTGCCCTTGGCATTGGCTGCCGCTTCTTTATGTTTGACTTTCCACTGTGCGCCCATGACTCACTCTCTTCATATCCATGGCGCCGAAACGTCTACTGGCCGGCGCTTTGGGGGCAGAGTTTATAGGGCAAAAACCCTTCGTTCCACCAAAAAACCATCTAGGGCGCCCACTCGAAAAACGCCTGGATCAGGCGCAACGCGCGGCGTCGCTCCAGGCAACCGAGCATGTGCCGGTTGACCAGCCCCTCGCCGTGCAGGGGAATTGCCCGCACCCGCGGATCCGGGCTGACCTCCACCGACGACACCACCCCCACGCCCAATTGTGCCGCCACGGCTTCGGTCACCGCTTCGCGACTGTCCAGTTCCAGCAGCACTCTGGGCCGCACCTCGGCGGCCACGCAGGCGTTATCGAAGGTTCGCCGGGTGATGGAGCCGGGCTCGCGCAGCACCATGATTACCTCGTGAAGCTGCGCCAGGCGGATACCTTCCGGTTGTAGTGCCCAGGGGTGGCTGGCCGGTACCAGCGCGCAGATTCGCGACGCGTCCAGGGGTTGCAGGTGCAGGCCGTTGCGCGGCTCCACTTCGGTGAGCACCGCCACATCCGCGTGTTCGGACAGCAGCGCCGCCAGGGTTTCCTGGGCATTGCCCAGGCGCAGGTTGACGGTGATGCCCGGGTAACGCGCCCGCAGGTTGGCGATCATCGGCATGACCAGGTGCGGACCGTCCGCAGCCACTTCCAGACGTCCCTTGAGCAACTGGCGATTGGCCTCCAGCAAAGTCTGGGCCTCATCCACCAGGCCGAAGATCGAACGGGTGATTGCCGCCAGGCGCACGCCTTCCTCGGTCAATTCCACGCGCCGTGCGGTGCGCCGCAGCAGGGGGATCTGGTAGTGCTCCTCCAGCGCTTTGATATGCCCGGTCACCGCCGGCTGGCTGATAAACAGCCGCGCCGCCGCACGGGTAAAACTGCCCTCGCGGGCTACGGCATCGAATGCACGCAGTTGAAACAGGTTCATAGCTATCGGCCTCACTGATAGCTCGCATAACAACAAACAATTTGATTGATGGCAAGCCAGACCGCAACGTAGGCACCGTCCCTCAACCGCTGCCCCGCGAGGATTCAAGATGACCACCGCTGCGCCCATTTTGCTCACCCCCGGCCCGCTGACCACCTCTGCGCGCACCCGCCAGGCGATGATGGACGACTGGGGCTCCTGGGATGAGCGCTTCAACCAGCTGACCGCCAGCGTGTGCGAGCAATTGCTGGCGATCATCCATGGCGCCGACACCCACCATTGCGTACCGCTGCAAGGCAGCGGCACCTTTGCGGTCGAAGCCGCCATTGGCACCCTGGTGCCGCGTGATGGCAAGGTACTGGTGCTGATCAACGGTGCCTACGGCAAGCGCCTGGCGAAGATCTGCGAAGTGCTGGGCCGCGCCTTCAGCACTTTCGAAACCGCCGAAGACCAACCCACTACCGCCGTCGACGTCGACCGCCTGCTGCACGCCGACCCCACGCTCACCCATGTCGCATTGATTCACTGCGAAACCAGCACCGGCATCCTCAACCCGCTGGCGGAGATCGCCCAGGTGGTGAAACGCCACGGCAAGCGCCTGATCGTCGACGCCATGAGTTCCTTCGGCGCCTTGCCCATCGATGCCCGCGCAGTGCCGTTCGACGCACTGATCGCCGCCTCGGGCAAATGCCTGGAAGGCGTGCCGGGCATGGGTTTCGTCTTCACCGAAAAACAGGCCCTGGCTGCCGCGCAAGGCAACTGCCACTCCCTGGCGATGGACCTGTTCGACCAGCACGACTATATGGCCAGGACCGGTCAGTGGCGCTTCACCCCGCCGACCCATGTGGTCGCAGCCCTGCATGAAGCCCTGCTGCAATACGCCGAAGAAGGGGGCCTGGCTGCGCGCCATCAGCGCTATACGCGCAATTGCCAGGCGCTGCTGGACGGCATGGCCGAGGTGGGCCTGCGCAGCTTCCTGCCGGCAGCGATACAGGCGCCGATCATCGCTACCTTCCACGCGCCCCGGGACCCGCGCTATCACTTCAAGGACTTTTACGAACGGGTCAAGACCCAGGGTTTCATCTTGTACCCGGGCAAATTGACCCAGGTCGAGACTTTCCGCGTGGGCTGCATCGGCCATGTCGACACCCCGCAAATGCACGCCGCCGTTGCAGCCATCGCCCAGGCGTTGCACGCCATGGGCATCCCTCTTTCTTCGTTTGGATCGCAACCATGAACTACCAGAACCCCAACACCCTCCAGGCCGTGATCCTCGACTGGGCCGGTACCGTGGTCGATTTCGGCTCCTTCGCACCTACGCAGATATTTGTCGAAGCCTTCGCCGAGTTCGACGTGCAGGTATCCATCGATGAAGCCCGTGGGCCGATGGGCATGGGCAAGTGGGACCATATCCGCACCCTGTGCAACGAACCCCAGGTCGCCGAGCGCTACCGCAAGGTGTTTGGCCGCACGCCGACGGATGACGACGTGACGGCCATCTACCAGCGTTTCATGCCGTTGCAGATCGAGAAGATCGCCGAACACTCGGCACTCATTCCCGGTGCCCTCGACACCCTGGCGCGGCTGCGCCTGCAGGGCCTGCGCATCGGCTCCTGCTCCGGCTACCCCAAGCAGGTGATGGACAAGGTGGTCGAGCTGGCGGCCACCAATGGCTACATCGCCGATCATGTGGTGGCCACCGACGAGGTGCCCAACGGTCGCCCCTGGCCGGCCCAGGCCCTGGCCAACGTGATCGCCCTCGGCATCGATGACGTGGCGGCGTGCGTGAAAGTCGACGATACCGTCCCCGGCATCCTCGAAGGCCGTCGCGCCGGAATGTGGACCGTGGCCCTGACTTGCTCGGGCAACGCACTGGGCCTGACCTACAAGCAATTCCGGGCTCTGGACGCCGCGACCCTGGCCAGCGAACGCCAGCGCATCGAGGCGCTGTTCGCCGGGTCGCGCCCCCACTACCTGATCGACACCATCAATGAGCTGCCGGCAGTCATCACCGACATCAACGCCCGCCTGGCCCGAGGGGAAATGCCGCAGAGCCATTGAGCCGGGTCAAAACATCCGCACTCCTGCCGGGCAAAGCGTGCAAAACCGGCATACAGTTAAAGGACTCCGTCGTCAGAACGGAGGCTTGCCCTGATGAGTGAGGACACCCGCAATGCCGTGGAAAAACTCCGATACGCGCTACAGCACCATGTCGATCGCGCTGCACTGGTTGATGGTGGTGCTGCTGGCGGTGGTCTACGCCTGCATCGAATTACGCGGCCAGTTTCCCAAGGGCAGCGGCGGACGAACCCTGATCGTCGAGATGCACTTCATGTTCGGCCTCACCGTGTTCGTACTGGTATGGCTGCGCCTGTTCGCCCGCAGCCTGGGTGTAGCGCCGAAGATCCTGCCGGCGCCACCTGCCTGGCAGAACCTGCTCGCGACCTTGATGCATTTCGCGCTGTACGCCTTGATGATCGGCATGCCGATTGCCGGTTGGCTGATCGTCAGCGCCGAGGGCCATTCGGTGATGTTCTATGGCATGGAGTTGCCGCCGTTGATTGGCGAAAACAAGGCACTGGCCAAGGAGATCGAAGGTTGGCACGTGCTGTTCGGCAAGGTCGGTTACTGGCTGATCGGGCTGCATGCCCTGGCGGGAATCTTTCATCATTACGTACTGCGCGATAACACGGCCTTGAGAATGATGCCAGGCGGGCTGGCTCGCGAAGGCGGCGCAACACCCACCAAGACAGCTGACTGATAGACCGGATTCGCGAACGTTGATTGTTCCCACAGGGGATCTGCGCTAGCCCCTAAAGCCCCGGTTGCCCTGAAGGCCGCCGGTGTGGACGAAGATCAGCCGCGTGCCGGGCCGAAAGCGACCGGCATCAATCTGTTGCTTGAGCGCCAGCAAGGCCTTGCCGGTATACAGCGGTTCCAGCGGCAGACCGCAGGCCTGTTGTGTGGCGTCGATGAAATCCAGCAGCAACGGGTCGTTTTTGGCAAAGCCACCTCGGCTGGCGTCGAGCAGTTCATAGCCACCCTGCACAATAGCGTCGACGTTTTGCGCCACACCGTGGTCATCCGGCACAGCCATGGCGCCGTACACCGGATGCGCGCCCGCCTCCGCCAGCGCCAGGCCCGCCACGGTGGTGCCGGTGCCTGCCGCCAGCCACCAGGCGTCGTAATCGGCCCAGCCCAACCGGTGCAACTGCGCACGCACCTGCTCGACCAACACCGCGCAACCCAGCGCCCCTTCGACGCCGCCACCGCCTTCGGGCACGGGATGAAAATCCGGATACTGCGCACGCCAGGGCGTCCAGAAACCCGGCTCATGCCGCGCACGATAACCGCCATAACCCAGCCAATGCAGGTGCATGCCGAAGGCCTCAAGGTCGAGGACAGTGGGCGTGTTCTGCGCATGGCCGCGCAGCAGGCCGACGGTGGGGAAACCAAAACGCTTGCCGGCGGCCGCCAACGCATGCAGGTGATTGGAATAGGCGCCGCCCAGGCTGATGATGCCCCGCGCGCCTTGCGCCCGGGCCAGGTGCCCGCTGAGCTTGAACCATTTGTTGCCGCTGATCAGCGGGTCGATGCGGTCCAGGCGCAACACGGCCAACTCGACACCCTTGAGCCAATCCAGGCGCAAGGGTTCAAGGGGAGCATGGGGAAGCCAATCGAAGGGGCCCATCGGCAGGGTCTACAAGAAAAACGGGGCGGTAGTCTAACACCGCCCCGCCTGGGGCCTTACAACTCGGCGGCGAGGCGCGAGCCCTGGTTGATCGCACGCTTGGCATCCAGCTCGGCAGCCACATCGGCACCGCCGATCAGGTGCACATTCTGGCCGGCGGCGAGCAGACCGTCCTGCAACTCGCGCAGCGGATCCTGGCCGGCGCAGATGACGATGTTGTCCACCGCCAACACCTGCGGTTCACCGTCCGCGCCGATGCGGATGTGCAAGCCTTCATCGTCGACCTTCAGGTACTCGACGCTGCTGAGCATCTGCACCCGCTTGTTCTTCAAGCCGGTGCGGTGGATCCAGCCGGTGGTCTTGCCCAGGCCGTCGCCCACTTTGGAGGTCTTGCGCTGCAACAGGAACACTTCACGCGCAGGCGCATGGGGCTCGGCCTTGACGCCAGCCACACCACCACGGGCCTGCAGGTGGGTGTCGATGCCCCATTCTTTCCAGAACGCCTCACGGTCCAGGCTGGTGGACACGCCCTGGTGCACGAGGAATTCCGAGACGTCGAAACCGATACCACCGGCGCCGATCACCGCCACGCGCTTGCCCACCGGTTTGCGCTCCAGCAGCACATCCAGATAGTTCAGCACCTTGGCGTTGTCGATCCCCGGGATCGCCGGGGTACGCGGCGCGATGCCGGTGGCCAGGATGATTTCATCGAAACCGCCGGCTTTCAGTTGCTCGACATCGGCACGGGTGTTGAGGCACACCTCCACATGGGTGGTCTGCAACTTGCGCTTGAAGTAGCGCAGGGTTTCGAAAAACTCTTCCTTGCCCGGCACGCGCTTGGCGATATTGAACTGGCCGCCAATCTCGCTGGCCGAATCGAACAGCGTCACCTGATGACCGCGTTCGGCGGCAACCGTCGCCGCGGCCAGGCCCGCAGGCCCCGCACCGACCACGGCGATCTTCTTGATCTGCTTGACCGGCAGGTAGTTGAGTTCGGTCTCGTGGCATGCCCGCGGGTTGACCAGGCAGGTGGTCAGCTTGCCGCCGAAGATGTGGTCCAGGCAGGCCTGGTTGCAACCGATACAGGTGTTGATTTCATCGGCACGCCCGGCGGCGGCCTTGTTCACGAAATCCGGGTCGGCGAGGAAGGGTCGCGCCATGGAGACCATGTCCGCATCGCCTTCGGCCAGAATCTGCTCGGCGACTTCCGGGGTATTGATACGGTTGGTGGTGATCAGAGGGATCTGCACTGCACCGCGCAATTTGGCGGTGACTTTGCTGAACGCGCCGCGCGGCACTTTGGTGGCGATGGTCGGGATCCGCGCTTCGTGCCAGCCGATACCGGTGTTGATGAGGGTCGCGCCGGCGCCTTCGATGGCCTTGGCCAACTGCACGATTTCTTCCCAGGTGCTGCCGCCCTCCACCAGGTCGAGCATCGAAAGGCGAAAGATGATGATGAAATTCGGGCCTACGGCTTCACGCACCCGACGCACGATTTCGACGGCCAGGCGCATGCGGTTCTCATAGCTGCCGCCCCAACGGTCGGTGCGATGGTTGGTCTGGGCGGCGAGGAATTGGTTAATGAAGTAGCCTTCCGAGCCCATGATTTCCACGCCGTCGTACTCGGCGACCTGGGCCAGCAGCGAGCAGGTGACGAAATCCTGAATCTGCTTCTCGATCCCCTCTTCGTCCAGCTCCCTGGGTTTGAACGGGTTGATCGGTGCCTGGATCGCACTCGGCGCCACTTGCTTGGGGCTGTAGGCATAACGGCCAGTGTGCAGGATCTGCATGCAGATCTTGCCGCCCGCCTCGTGCACGGCCCGGGTGACGATCTTGTGTTTCTGTGCTTCTTCGTCAGTGGTCAGCTTGCTCGAACCGGCATGCACGCAGCCTTCCTCGTTCGGACCAATGCCGCCGGTGACCATCAGGCCCACACCGCCACGGGCACGCTCGGCAAAGTACGCGGCCATGCGCTCGAAACCGCCGGGTTTCTCTTCAAGGCCCGTGTGCATCGAGCCCATCAGGGTGCGGTTGCGCAAGGTGGTGAAACCCAGGTCCAACGGGGCCAGCAGGTGCGGGTAGGCAGCAGCGGTCATGGTACAGCTCCACAACGGATCATCACGGGACGTGGCACGCTCTGACGGCATGCCATCGGTTTATGTCCCACAGACTAAAAGGCAGCGGATGTCGGCTCAATGACCGAAACTGACAAGTTATTGATCCAAATGCACAGCACCCCTTGGCAAGCCGTTCCCTGGGCCCTACCCTAGTCGGCGAACCCTGCACACGGTCCGTTGTCTGTTGCCCCATGCGTAAACTTCTAGCGTTCTCCGTCACCCTGGCTCTGGTTGCCGCCATCGCCGCGTATCTGGTCTGGACTCAGGAGCGCCCCGTGGCGCATTACCTGTCGGACCTGCGCATCACGCTGGCCGTGAATGAAGGCTTGCCTGCCGACCGTGGCAATTTGCTGGGCATTCAGCCGGAACTGTTTCCAGCCGACTACCAGAGTCTGGAACGCCTGCACCTGAAGCTCGCGGCCTACCTGCAAAAAGCCCGGGACCAGGGGCTGATCAACGAAAAGACCATTGTGGTGCTGCCCGAGCACATCGGCACCTGGCTGATGCTCGGCGGCGAAAAGAACGAGCTGTACCAGGCCACTCGCCTCAAGGATGCAATGAACTGGCTGTCGGCGAGCAACCCCTGGCCGTTCCTGCGCGCCTGGTTCAGCGCCACCGGTGACAACCGCACCGACGATGCGTACCTGCGCATGAAGGCGCCGGCCATGGCGCGCGACTATCAGCAATTGTTCGGCGGGCTTGCCAAGGAATTTGGCGTCACCCTGGTCGCCGGCTCCATCGCGCTGCCCAACCCGAGCGTGAGCCAGGGTCAGCTGCGTATCGGCCACGGTGCCTTGTATAACGCCAGCCTGGTGTTCGACGCGCACGGCATGCCCGTGGGCCAACCCCAGCGTCAGTTGTACCCGATCTACGACGAACGCGGTTTTATCGAGCCGGGCGACGAGCACACCGTCAGCGTGGTCGATACCCCGGCCGGGCGCCTGGGCATCCTCATCGGCAGCGACAGCTGGTACCCGGACAATTACCGCAAACTCAACGAACAGGGCGCGCAGTTGATCGCAGTGCCGGCGTTCGTCACCGGGCGCGACACCTGGGAGCGCCCTTGGCGTGGCTTCAAGAGCGTGTCCACCCCGCCGGAAATCAGCCTCAAGCCTGAAGAGCTCAGCGAGGGCGATGCCTGGCACCGCCTCACCCTGATCAGCCAGCCACCCATCAGCCAGGCGACGGCGGGCATGAGCGTGTTTCTGCGAGGACAATTCTGGGACTTGGGCACCGCCGGGCGCAGCTTTCTCAGCGGCAACGGGCAGGTCACCGCCGACGGCGACGCCCGTGGTGCGCGTCTGCTGAATATCTGGCTGTGACGCCATGAAGCCGGTGCGCCTGGGAGATCTGTCGGTGGGCTTCGTACAAGCCCTGGCCGACGCGATCCACAGTCATGGCCTGGACCCGCAACCGCTACTGCTGCAATACGGCCTCGACCCGGCGCGTCTGGCAGAGGCCGGCGCCCGCTTGTCCATTCCGCGCTACATGCGCCTGGGCCATGCCGCCATCCAACTCACCGGCGACCCGGGCCTGGGGCTGCGCATGGGCCAGCTCAGCCGCCTGAGCCAGGCGGGTCTGGCCGGGGTCACTGCCGCCCAAGCCCCCAACGTGCGCGAAGCCGCACGCGCACTGACGCGCTTCGAAGCGCTCTACGGCTCCAACTATCGCGGGCAGTCGAGCTTCCAGGAGGATGCCACAGGCGCGTGGCTGCGCTTTTACTCCATCAGCCCCTACAACGCCTACAACCGCTTTGTGGTGGACTCGATCCTCGCCGGCTGGCTGCATCAACTCTCAAGCCTGGCGCAGCAGCCGGTGTACGCCCAACGTATCGACATCGAATTCGAGGCTCCGGAATACAGTGCGCAGTACACGGCACTGGGCGACAGCCCGATTCACTTTGGCGCCGAGGCCAACCAACTGCGCCTGAACCAGCACACACTGGCAATGCGCAACCCACAACATTGCCCCAGCACTTGGCACTGGTTGCTGCAATTGTGTGAAAGGGAATTGGAACAGCTGACTCGCACCCGCAGCCTGCGCGAGCGCATTACCCGCTTGCTCGGGCCGATGCTCAATGGCGGCCGGGAACCCGACCTGGAGGAAGTGGCGGCACGCTTGAAGCTGCCAACCTGGACATTGCGCCGCAAACTGGCCGAAGAAGGCACTCAGTTTCGCGCGATTTTGAACGATACCCGCCGTGACCTGGCCATGACCTACATTCGCGATACGGAACTGGCGTTCGGCGAGATCGCCTACTTGCTCGGTTTTGCTTCAGCCCAGGCGTTTCAACGGGCGTTCAGGCGATGGAACAACCAGACCCCAGGGGAATTTCGCCGCAGTCAGCGGCATTCCGCCTGAAGCCGGTCTTACAACTCGGTGGCGTCGTCAGCGGGTTCCAGGGGATCCGATTCAAACGCGTGAAACTCCAGCAGCTCTTCTTGGTAATCGTCCATGGCGGACTCCTTTTCGGATTGAAAGCAGGTGCAGGTCAACTGACCTGCAAACCCAGCCTAAAGTGCCGTGATGACGAAAAAATGTCTACGTCATGACGTTCCTGCACTTCAAGAATAAACGTAGCAGCGTCGTGCTGATTTAGCTGCCGGGTTTATCACTGCATTTTCCGAATGGGGTGCTGTTACTGCGCCGGTGTCGGCAGTGGCGGAATCGCTTCGGTCGGCGCCGGCAGGTCCGGATTGGTCGGTGCCGGGGCTACTGGTGCGGGTTCTGCCTGCGGAGCTATCGGTGCGGCCTCCGGCGGCGGCGCTACCGGCTCCGAAGCCGCCGGTTCTGCCTTGGGCGCTTCGACCTTTTCGGCAGCCGGTGCAGCCTTCGGTTCCGGCATCCCCAGATCAGCCTTGGGTTTCTCGGGAATGTGCTCGGCCTTCTTCACTTCCTGCGGCAGGAATACGTCCACCAGCGCAAAGTAACGTTCGTAGAACTTCGGCGCGGTCACGGTCTCGCTGGCCACCTTCACCATCGAGTCGTCAGTGGAGCCGATCGGCATCGACACCGAGCCCAGCACACCCACGCCGAGGCTGGCGGAGTTGTTGACCTTCTTCAGCGCATAGCGGTCCTGCAAGGCATTGGCAAACATGGTCGAGTGGTTGGTACCGGAACCATCGTCCGCGCACACCACGTTGAAGCTGATCTGCAAGTGCGTCTCGCCGGACTGCTGGAAACTCTTGTTACCCACCACCAGCTTCGGATCGCTGCTGGTAATGATGTAGCCCTGGCTCAGCAGTGCACGGCGGGCCGATTCGCAAGCGGCCACATCACTGACCGGGTAATCACGGGAAAACGTACCGGAGTCGTCGAAATTCTCATGCTCATAAATAGCGGTCTTGGGTGACGAGCAGCCCGCGGCGCCCGCCAGCACCAGCGCCAACCCGAGGCTGCGCAAGTGAATTGATGTCGACATTGAAAATCCTGAGGAAAACGGTCCGGGCGGTATTGTGCAACAGAACGAGGGCCGGGCGCGCGCATTCCTGTCGGTAAAACGTCACAAGCTTGCACGATGCAGCACAAAAACGTCAGGCAAAAAAAAGCCCCCGCACCTATCAAGGCCGGGGGCTTTTGTTCAAGGCAACATCAGAACTTCTTGATGTCGGCCTTGGTTTCCAGCTGCTTGCGATACGCCGCGAAGTCCTGCTGGCCAACACGGGAAGCGAGGAATCGGCGGTATTGCGCCTTCTCTTCGTCCGATGGGGCGGCGGCTTCATTGACGCCGTTCAAGCGCAGGATCACCAGGCTACCGTCAGCGAAGGTCACGGTGGTGAAGGTCGGCTTGTCCTTGGCCGCAGGCTTGGGCATGCGGAACAGCGCTTGCAGCACCGCAGGATCGACGGTTTCCTGGTTGCGGGTCGCCGCCTCAGTGACCTTCCAGGTCTGACCATCGACTGGCTGGTTCAACGGCGTCTTGCCATCACGCAGGCTGGCGATCAGCTCGTCAGCGTGGGTCTTGGCGGCCGCAGTGGCGCGCTCCTTGGCCATCTGCGTGCGAATGGCAGCAGCGACGCTTTCCAGCGGCAGCTGTGCAGGCTTCAGGTGCTCTTTGGCACGCAGCACGATGATGGTTTCCGGGTCCAATTCAATGGCGGAGCTGTTGGCACCTTCGTCCAGGACTTCCGGGCTGAAAGCGGCAGTGACCACGGCACGGTTGGCCGCAACGCCCTCCCCCCCTTCACGGCCGAACGGCGCAGAGGTGTGCACGGTCAGCTTGAGGTCGGACGCTGGCTGAGCCAGATCGGAGGCTTCGAACGCCGCATCTTCCAATTGCTTGGTCGCTTCGACATAACGCTGCTCGACCTGCTGGGTTTTCAGCTCGCGGGTCAGCTTGTCTTTCAGGCTGGCGAACGATGGCACTTGCGGTGCTTCAACCCCCAACAGCTTGATCAAATGCCAGCCGAAAGCGCTGCGCACCGGCGCCGAAACCTGATCCTTGTTCAACGCGTACAGGGCGGTTTCGAAGTCCGGGTCGTAAACACCCGGGCCAGCAAAACCGAGGTCGCCGCCATTGTTGGCCGAACCCGGGTCTTGGGAGAACTCTTTGGCCAGGGCCTCGAATTTCTCACCCTTGGCCAGGCGCGCCTGGATCTCTTCGATCTTGGCCTTGGCCTGGGCGTCAGTGACCTTGTCGTTGACTTCGATCAGGATATGCGCGGCACGACGCTGTTCTGCAAGGTTGGCGGTTTCTTTCTGATAAGCAGCCTGCAGTTCGTCGTCTTTCACGTTGACCTGGTCGAAGAAGGACGACTTCTTCAATTCCAGATAGTCGATGACCACCTGATCCGGGGTCATGAATTCTTTGGCGTGCTGGTCGTAGTAAGCCTTGACCTCATCGTCGGTGAGCTTCACCGCCGCAGGGTTGGCCTTGATGTTGACGGTGGCGAAATCACGGGTCTGTTTTTCCAGACGGGCAAATGCCAGCACTTCGGCATCGGTCACGAAACCACTGCCGGCGATGCCTGCGCGCACTTGGCCGATAAGCATTTCCTGGGTCAGCATCTGACGGAACTGCATACGGCTGTAGCCCAGTTGACGGATCACCTGGTCAAAGCGCTCGGCGCTGAATTTACCGTCCACCTGGAATTCCGGAGTCTGCAGGATCACCTGGTCCAGCGCTGCTTCAGAGAAGCCGAACTTGGAGTCGGTGGCACCTTGCAGCAACAGCTTGCGGTCGATCAGGCCCTTGAGGGCAGCGTCGCGCAATAGCTTTTCGTCCAGCAGGGAGGCGTCGAAATCCTTGCCCAGCTGTTGCATCAGCTGGCGGCGTTGCATGTCGACGGCCTGGCTCAATTCGGTCTGGGTGATTTCCTCACCGTTGACCTTGGCCACGTCCTGCTTGTTGTTGGTCGAGGCCTGGAAAATGGCCTCGATACCGGTGAACGCCATCAATGCGACGATGATCCCGATAATGGTCTTGGCAATCCAGCCTTGTGAATTGTCCCTGATATTCTGCAGCATGCGTCCCCCAGAAACGGTTGAACTTCAAGAATTAGGCAACCGTGGAGCGTGGGTAGAGTCCGGATAGAAGAAAGGCGCATCCGAGGATGCGCCTTCTCGTAACTGGCGGAGCGGACGGGGGTTTGAACCCACACCCCCGGCGTGGCGACCCGATGGATACGTGGGTCAGCTGCCGCTCCGCTGCCAGGCCAGACCTGCGTCCGACCCGGGTAGGCAAAGGCTAGATCGAAGCTTAGTTAACAGCTTCTTTCAGGGCTTTACCGGCTTTGAAACCTGGTTTCTTGGCAGCAGCGATTTTCAGGGCTGCGCCAGTCTGTGGGTTGCGGCCAGTACGAGCTGGGCGGTCAGTCACAGAGAAAGTACCGAAGCCAACCAGTACTACGGAGTCGCCGGCCTTCAGAGCGCCAGTGACGGATTCGATTACTGCGTCCAGCGCACGGCCAGCAGCAGCTTTCGGGATATCAGCGGATGCGGCGATAGCATCAATCAGTTCCGACTTGTTCACTCTAAGTCCCCTTATATATCTATTGAGTATGATTCTAAGTTTTTTGGTGAAAGCAAAAACCAGTGCTGAATGGCCTACAGACACTTAAGAGCCGCTTTATAACAAGGGCTCTAAAAAGCTGTCAAGGAAGCCCCCAGGCTTAATCGCATTAATGCGTGCTAATTCTTTCCTTGGAGTCAGACTCGCGTTTTTCATCCTTGGCAACTATCTCCGGAGCCACATCCGGCAAGGGCTCCGGCGCGTATTGCAGCGCAATTTGCAGGACCTCGTCAATCCATTTAACCGGTTTAATCTGAAGATCCTGCTTGATATTGTCAGGAATTTCCTTCAAGTCGCGAACATTCTCTTCAGGAATGATCACCGTCTTGATTCCACCCCGATGAGCTGCCAGCAATTTCTCTTTCAAGCCACCGATAGCCAATACCTGACCACGCAGGGTAATTTCACCGGTCATGGCCACATCGGCGCGCACAGGAATGCCAGTCAATGCCGACACCAGGGCCGTGCACATGCCTACGCCCGCGCTGGGGCCATCCTTCGGGGTCGCCCCTTCCGGCATGTGGATGTGCGTGTCGCGCTTCTCGTGGAAGTCCAGGGGAATGCCCAGGCTCTTCGCACGGCTGCGCACCACGGTCTGTGCGGCGGTGATGGATTCGACCATCACATCCCCCAGGGAGCCGGTCTTGATCAGTTGCCCTTTGCCAGGGATCACGGCAGCCTCGATGGTCAGCAATTCGCCGCCCACTTGGGTCCACGCCAAACCGGTCACCTGACCGACCTGATCCTGCTGCTCAGCCAGGCCATAACGGAATTTACGCACGCCCAGGAAGTGCTCCAGGGAGTCGGCAGTGACCTTCACCGAGAAGCGTTTTTCCAGCGCATGTTCCTTGACCGCCTTGCGGCAGATCTTTGCAATCTGGCGCTCCAGGCCTCGTACACCGGCCTCGCGGGTGTAGTAACGGATGATGTCGCGGATCGCCTCGACCTCGAATTCGATCTCGCCCTTTTTCAGGCCATTGGCCGAAATCTGCTTGGGCGCGAGGTATTTGACGGCAATGTTGATCTTCTCGTCTTCGGTGTAACCCGGCAGACGAATCACCTCCATCCGGTCCAGCAATGCTGGCGGAATGTTCATGGAGTTGGAGGTGCACAGGAACATTACGTCGGACAGGTCGTAGTCGACTTCCAGGTAATGGTCGTTGAAATTGTGGTTCTGTTCGGGGTCGAGCACTTCCAGCAAAGCCGACGCCGGATCGCCACGCATGTCACTGCCCATCTTGTCGATTTCATCAAGCAGGAACAGCGGGTTGCGCACGCCGACCTTTGTCATCTTTTGAATCAATCTTCCAGGCATCGAACCGATATAAGTACGGCGATGACCACGGATTTCAGCCTCGTCACGTACGCCACCGAGGGCCATGCGCACGAACTTGCGGTTGGTGGCATTGGCGATGGACTCGGCCAGGGACGTTTTACCGACGCCCGGAGGACCGACCAGGCACAACACCGGACCGCGAATTTTCTTCACACGCTTTTGCACGGCGAGGTATTCAAGGATGCGCTCCTTCACCTCCTCCAGGCCGTAGTGGTCGGCATCCAGAATGTCTTCGGCGCGGGACAGGTCCAGACGAACCTTGGTCTGGGCCTTCCACGGCACCTGCACCAGCCAGTCGATGTAGGAACGCACCACGGTGGCTTCAGCCGACATCGGCGACATCTGCTTGAGCTTGTTCAGCTCTGCGGTGGCTTTGGTCAGGGCATCTGTCGGCAGGCCAGCAGCATCGATGCGCTTTTTCAGCTCCTCGATTTCGTTGTGGCCTTCTTCGCTGTCGCCGAGTTCTTTCTGAATGGCCTTCATCTGCTCATTCAAATAGTACTCGCGTTGACTGCGCTCCATTTGTTTCTTCACACGACCACGAATGCGCTTCTCGACCTGCAACAGGTCGATTTCGGCATCCAGCAATGCCAGCACATGCTCAACACGGGCCGACAGATCGATGATTTCAAGGATGTCTTGCTTCTGCTCGATTTTCAGCGCCATGTGCGCGGCCATGGTATCCACCAGGCGGCTGGGCTCATCGATACTGTTGAGGGAAGACAGGACTTCAGCCGGGACTTTCTTGCCCAACTGCACATACTGCTCGAACTGCGAGAGCAGGCTGCGTACGAACACTTCGGACTCACGTTCAGGGGCTTCGACTTCGTCGATCAGCGCCACTTCGGCACGCAGGTGGCCATCCACCTCCATGAAACGCTCGACCGCACCGCGCTGCTCGCCTTCCACCAGCACCTTGACGGTGCCATCGGGCAGCTTGAGCAATTGCAGAACAGTCGCAACGGTACCGACACGATACAGGGCATCTTCACCCGGGTCGTCATCAGCAGGATTTCTCTGGGCCAACAGCAGGATCTGCTTGTCGCCCGTCATCGCGGCCTCGAGGGCTTCGATAGACTTCTCGCGCCCCACGAACAGCGGGATAACCATGTGCGGATAGACGACGACATCACGCAACGGCAGGAGAGGCAATTCGATGGTGGTCTTCATGATTTCGCCTCTATGACAGTTGAAAAGTAAGCATGAAACCAAGATGGGGGCTGCATGCAAAAAAAACAAGCTTATTGCCAGCAGTTAAACGCATGAAACTTCCTACAGCAAAAATCCCCACAAAAACAAAGGGGCCCGTAAAGGCCCCTTGTTTGCAACGTAACGGCACAACGCTTACGCGTCGGGTGCCGCCTTGGCAGTCGGCTCACTGTTTTCGTAAATGAACAGTGGCTTGGACTTGCCTTCGATCACGCTTTCGTCGATGACCACCTTACTCACATCGGTCTGCGACGGGATTTCGTACATGGTATCGAGCAGGACGCCTTCGAGGATCGAACGCAGGCCCCGTGCACCGGTCTTGCGCTCCAGCGCACGCTTGGCAACCGCCTTGAGAGCGTCGGTACGGAACTCGAGGTCCACACCTTCCATCTCGAAGAGCTTGCCGTATTGCTTGGTCAGCGCGTTCTTCGGCTCGGTCAGGATCTGAATCAGCGCCGCCTCGTCCAACTCGTCCAGGGTGGCCAGCACCGGCAGACGACCGACGAATTCAGGGATCAGGCCGAACTTGACCAGATCGTCAGGCTCGACTTCACGCAGGGACTCGCCCACCTTCTTGCCTTCTTCCTTGCTGCGCACTTCTGCACTGAAGCCAATGCCGCCACGGGTGGAACGGTTTTGAATGACCTTTTCCAGACCGGAGAATGCACCACCGCAGATGAACAGGATGTTGCGCGTATCAACCTGAAGGAATTCCTGCTGCGGGTGCTTGCGGCCGCCCTGTGGCGGTACGGAAGCAACCGTGCCTTCGATCAGTTTCAACAAGGCCTGCTGCACGCCTTCACCGGAAACGTCCCGGGTGATCGACGGGTTGTCGGACTTGCGCGAGATCTTGTCGATTTCATCGATGTAGACAATACCCATCTGGGCCTTCTCTACGTCGTAATCGCATTTCTGCAGCAATTTCTGAATGATGTTCTCGACATCTTCACCTACGTAACCCGCCTCGGTGAGGGTGGTGGCGTCGGCGATGGTGAACGGAACATTCAGCAGGCGAGCGAGGGTTTCCGCAAGCAGGGTCTTACCCGAGCCTGTAGGACCGATCAGCAAGATGTTGCTCTTGCCGAGCTCTACTTCCTCACCTTTCTTGTCACGCTGGTTCAAACGCTTGTAGTGGTTATATACCGCTACCGCCAGAACCTTCTTTGCACGCTCTTGACCAATCACATACTGATCAAGGATGCCGCTGATTTCTTTAGGCGAAGGCAATTTATGCGCGCTGCTCTCGGCCTGGGCTTCCTGCACCTCCTCACGGATGATGTCATTGCACAGGTCGACGCACTCGTCGCAGATAAAGACCGAGGGGCCGGCAATCAATTTGCGTACTTCATGCTGGCTTTTGCCACAGAAGGAGCAATAGAGCAGCTTGCCGTTGTCCTCGCCGTTGCGGGTGTCAGTCATTCGTTCGATCCAAATCCGATAGGCTTGCAACACAAGATGAAGGCTTATGCGGGCATTTTCAAGCCCGCCAATGGTCGGACGTGCCGACCCGCCCTATTTTGAGCGGCTTATATTAAGCGGGGCGCTTGTCGATCACTGCATCGATCAGCCCGTATTCACGCGCAGCTTCGGCGCTCATGAAGTTGTCGCGGTTGGTATCGCGCTCGATTTCTTCAAGGGTACGCCCGCTGTGCTTGGCCATCAGCGTGTTGAGACGCTCACGGATGAACAGGATTTCCTTGGCATGGATTTCGATATCCGAAGCCTGGCCCTGGAAACCGCCCAATGGCTGGTGAATCATCACGCGCGAGTTCGGCAGGCAGAAACGCTTGCCTTCGGCACCGGCCGTCAGCAGGAAAGCGCCCATGCTGCAGGCCTGGCCAATGCAGGTGGTCGAGACGTTCGGCTTGATGAACTGCATGGTGTCGTAGATCGACATGCCCGCAGTGACCGAACCGCCCGGCGAGTTGATGTAGAGATGGATGTCCTTGTCCGGGTTTTCCGCTTCAAGGAACAGCAGTTGCGCACAAATCAGGTTGGCCATGTAGTCCTCGACAGGCCCCACCAGAAAGATCACTCGCTCCTTGAGCAGGCGCGAGTAGATGTCGTAGGCGCGTTCGCCACGAGCGGACTGCTCGACAACCATCGGGACCAAACCGCCAGCGGCCTGGATATCAGAGTTCTGCTGAATATAGGAATTACGGAACATGCTCTGCAGTTACTCCCAAATAGTCATGTCTTGAAAACGCATAAGCCAGCGCGAGGCTGGCTTATGGTTGTATTTCCAACGAGTTGGACAATCAGTCGGCTTGTGCTGCTTCCGCCGGCTTGACTGCTTCTTCGTAAGAGACCGCTTTATCGGTCACCTTAGCCTTCTGCAGAACAGTATCCACAACTTGCTCTTCCAGCACAACCGAACGCACTTCGTTCAATTGCTGGTCGTTCTTGTAGTACCAGGCCACAACTTGCTCAGGCTCCTGGTAGGCCGAAGCCATTTCCTGGATCATCTTGCGAACCTGGTCTTCGTCAGGCTTGAGCTCGAACTGCTTGACCACTTCACCGACGATCAGACCCAGCACGACGCGGCGCTTGGCTTGCTCTTCGAACAGCTCGGCCGGCAGTTGGTCAGGCTTGATGTTGCCACCGAACTGTTGAACCGCTTGCACGCGCAGGCGATCCACTTCGTTGGACAGCAGGGTCTTGGGCACCTCGATCGGATTGGCGGCCACCAGACCGTCCATCACCTGGTTCTTGACCTTGGATTTGATAGCCTGACGCAGCTCGCGCTCCATGTTCTTGCGAACTTCGGTACGGAAGCCTTCGATGCCGGTTTCCTTGATACCGAATTGAGCGAAGAACTCTTCGTTCAGCTCTGGCAGCTTGGGCTCGGAAACGCTGTTGACGGTCACGGTGAACTCGGCGGTTTTGCCAGCCAGGTCCAGGTTCTGGTAGTCAGCCGGGAAAGTCAGGTTCAGAACGCGCTCTTCACCCGCCTTGGCGCCAACCAGGCCGTCTTCGAAGCCAGGGATCATGCGGTTGGAACCCAGCACCAGCTGAGTGCCCTTGGCGGAGCCGCCAGCGAACGCTTCGCCGTCAACCTTGCCAACGAAATCGATATTCAGCTGGTCTTCGTTCTGGGCAGCACGCTCGGCCACTTCGAAACGGGTGTTCTGCTTGCGCAGGATTTCCAGCATGTTGTCCAGGTCGCTGTCCGCCACGTCAGCGCTCAGGCGCTCAACGGCGATGGAGTCGAAACCGGCAACGGTGAACTCAGGGAACACTTCGAAAGTAGCGACGTATTCCAGGTCCTTGCCTTTTTCCAGCACTTTCGGCTCAACCGAAGGAGCGCCGGCCGGGTTCAGCTTCTGCTCAACCACGGCTTCGTAGAAGGAAGCTTGAATGACATCACCTACCGCATCCTGACGCGCATCAGCTTCATAACGCTGACGAATCACGCTCATTGGCACTTTGCCTGGACGGAAACCAGCGATCTTGGCCTTCTGGGCAGTCTGCTGCAGACGCTTGTTGACCGCAGTCTCGATACGTTCTGCCGGCACGGTGATGCTCAGGCGGCGCTCGAGAGCAGTAGTATTTTCAACAGAAACTTGCATGGATATTCCTCGTTGCACAGACGTTAGCCGGCCATTTCCGACCCCAATCAAGGGCATGCATTCTAGTGGGTCAAACTCAAGAAGTCACCCTACTGAAAATACGCCCGAAAACAGCCGGCAAGTTATCGGTGCGAAGGCACTGCTGCGCCCCGCCCCGCTGACAAATACAGCCAATCACGCCAGGGCTCTGCGCCGCCCCTTCTATATATAGAAGAAGTCGTCATTCATCTCCCTGACAGCTCCCCCCTCAAGCGGGACGAGCAGACAACACGCATCATCGAGACACACAAATACGACGAAACGCCCTGCCGTTGCAGCCCACGACCGGCGCTGCCGAACCTTTGAACCCCTGAAACCAAAAAAGGCGCCAGACTGTTAAATCTGGCGCCTTTCGAATATGGGGTGGACGATGGGGATCGAACCCACGACAACAGGAGTCACAATCCTGTGCTCTACCAACTGAGCTACGCCCACCATATTGCGCTACTTGTGCCAAAGCTGCCTAATGGCGCACCCGGCAGGACTCGAACCTGCGACCATCCGCTTAGAAGGCGGATGCTCTATCCAGCTGAGCTACGGGCGCCTTATTAATCTGTACTCTTGGAGGATTACAAACTAAGTGCTTCCAGCCTTGCAGAACAACAATTCCGCTCGACCTTCTTAACCAGTGCTAGGCTGTGCCCGACAAGTGCGACGAATAGTATAGACGGCCTCGAAAGCCGTCAAATCTTTTTTGAAAAAAACTGATTTTATTTAAGGGGTTAGGGCAATTTGCAGACCAAGCGCCTTTGCCCTCACGCCTTGGCGTGCGAGAATGCGCGCACTTTTCTTCCCCCTCTCGATGGTTAATCACGCGTAATGACTGCACAACTTATCGACGGCAAATCAATCGCCGCCAGCCTGCGCCAGCAGATCGCCCAACGAGTCACCGAGCGCCGCCAGCAAGGCCTGCGCACCCCGGGCCTCGCGGTGATCCTGGTCGGCAGCGATCCTGCCTCTCAGGTTTATGTCTCGCACAAGCGTAAAGACTGTGAAGAGGTCGGCTTTATCTCCAAGGCCTACGACCTGCCTTGCGACACCACCCAGCAGGCCCTCACCGAGCTGATCGACGGCCTCAACGATGACCCGAACATCGACGGCATCCTGCTCCAACTGCCGCTGCCCGAGCACCTGGACGCTTCCAAACTGTTGGAGCGCATTCGTCCCGACAAAGACGTCGACGGTTTCCATCCTTACAACGTCGGCCGCCTGGCCCAGCGTATCCCGCTGCTGCGCCCATGCACCCCGAAAGGCATCATGACCCTGCTGGAAAGCACCGGGGTCGATCTGTACGGCCTCGATGCCGTGGTCGTTGGCGCCTCCAACATCGTTGGCCGTCCCATGGCCATGGAATTGCTGCTGGCGGGTTGCACCGTGACCGTCACCCACCGTTTCACCAAGGACCTCGCCGGCCACGTTGGCCGCGCCGATCTGGTGGTGGTCGCCGCCGGCAAGCCGGGGCTGGTCAAGGGCGAGTGGATCAAGGAAGGCGCGATTGTCATCGACGTGGGCATCAACCGCCAGGACGATGGCAAGCTGGTCGGCGACGTGGTGTACGAAACCGCCCTGCCCCGCGCCGGCTGGATCACCCCGGTACCTGGCGGCGTCGGCCCGATGACCCGCGCCTGCCTGCTGGAAAACACCCTGTACGCCGCAGAAACCCTGCACGGCTGATAACCGGCCATACTGAAAAGCCCCGCCTTATCGCGGGGCTTTTTATTGTCCAGGCTTTTTATCTTTCTTGAGGGGTGTCTTCGCGTCGCCCGACTTTGCTCGTCCGTACAGCCAATAGGCTGCGATGCCGTACAAACCAAGCACCGTGGTCGTGGTAGAGGTCATGAACGCGATCATGACCGCATCCGACACGTTGAATTTTATGTATCTGTAGCTTTCCGGGATTGGAAAGAACCACTGTCCAAACCCGTCCAGAAGCAATGCGACCCACAGAAATACGATCCATCCGACCGTCAACCCAAACAACAGCCAGGCATGCCATTTGCGCAACCCGTGAATATCATTGTCGTGTCGGCGGCGCTGGTCCTGATCCAGGTTGTTGCGTTCAAACGCAAGCTTCTCCCGATCAAACACATCACGAAGTGGTGACCCGTCAACCGGGGTGGGTGCGTCAAATACACTGGTTGGCGTGATCAATGGTGGCGCCCCCTCGACTTGCCTTGTCATAACATTGAATGAGAAGGCTGGCTCAGGATGTAGCGGTAAAAATTCTTGATGCTCTCATTGGGAATGATCGAGTTCATGCCAGAGGTTGTCCAGGCAACGCTCCAGGGTGTACCCGGTTGGTGTGTGGCGGCGGATAGCTTCACCCCGTCCGCACCGCCATAAACTTGCGCAACCTCTCTCATTACCGCAACTTCCTGAGGCAGAAACTGCTCGGTTGGAGCATAGGGGACATGCGTCACGGGAGCGGAGCGAAAGTCCCTGACAGCCTGATAGACACTCCGTATCACCGGGCCGTATTGCCACGCTTCAACAGGTTCTTTTATCAATGGGGCGTCATTTCTCGCCAGCATGTAACCCTGTGCGATGTACACAAGCTTCAACAACTGCATGGGCGTGACAGCCGTTATTCCAGCAGCCCAGCATTCATTCAGGATCTGCTGGGCGACGGCGCGAGCATCTCTCATCGGTTACCCTCCTGTATAAATTACCAGTCCTGGAAAATGAGGTGCGAGTCTCTCGAAGTCAAGATAGCGTGTCAATCCAATGTTGACACGCTGCTGACCCTAAACACAGACGCCCTTAAAACCTTTCGACAATCCCGATCAACCACAGCCGATTCGAAGCGCCAACCCCAAACTTCGTCGATACAAGCCTCACCAATCATCGTCTTACCGCCTTTATTTAAAGGCTCTCTATCGCTTTCTGATCCATACTCCTAAAATGTAACGGCATTTATCAAAAAGCCGTTCCCGGACGGTATTTCCTTACTTTTTTAGCGAGTTCACCCGCGTGAAAATTCGTCTCTCTATTGTCAGCCTATTTTTTGCACTTACAGGCACTTTCGCACACGCCGCCGAAACCACTTTGGCCCCGCGTGATACTTCCAAACTGCAAATTGCTTCCGGCAGTGCCATGCTGGTGGACCTGCAGACCAACAAGGTCATTTATTCGAGCAACCCCGACGTGGTGGTGCCCATCGCTTCGGTGAGCAAGTTGATGACGGGCCTGGTCGTGCTGGACGCCAAGCAGAACATGGATGAATACATCGACATCAACATCAAGGACACGCCGGAAATGAAAGGCGTGTTTTCCCGCGTGAAAATCGGCAGCGAAATGCCGCGCAAAGAGATGCTGCTGATCGCCCTGATGTCCTCGGAAAACCGCGCCGCCGCCAGCCTGGCCCATCACTACCCAGGTGGCTATCCAGCGTTTATTGCCGCCATGAACGCCAAGGCCAAGGCGCTGGGCATGACCAGCACCCACTATGTCGAACCCACCGGCCTGTCGATCCACAACGTGTCCACCGCCCGTGATCTGAGCAAGCTGCTGGCCGCCGCGCGCCACTACCCGATGCTCAGCCAACTGAGCACCACCAAGGAAAAGACCGTCGCGTTCCGTAAACCCAACTACACCCTGGGTTTCTCCAACACCGACCACCTGATCAATCGCGCCAATTGGGACATCAAGCTGACCAAGACCGGATTCACCAACCAGGCCGGACACTGCCTGGTGCTGGTCACCAGCATGGGTAATCGCCCGGTGTCACTGGTTATCCTGGACGCCTTCGGCAAGTTCACCCATTTCGCCGATGCCGGTCGTATCCGCAACTGGGTCGAGACCGGCAAGAGCGGCTCGGTGCCTGACGTCGCTCTGCGCTACAAGGCCGACAAGAACCTGAAGAACCGCCCGACCGCCGCCGAAGTGCGCCGCTAAACACGCCATGCCTTTGTGAATGCAAGCCCGCTCCCACAGGGGTTTGCAGTGTTCTTTTTTACTTTTTCTCCGCCAACACTTTCAGGGCCTGCGCCGCCGCCTGCTCCTGGCCGGCCTGGGCCGTCGCATTCGCCGCCTCGCGCCAGCGCTGCGCATCCACATTCGCCGGCAACTGGCTCGGACGCTGAGTCAGGATTGCCCACTGTCCGGCGCTCTTCCACGCCGATTCGAAATCGCTGAACCCCATCAGTAACCGCCGGTCCAGTCCCGAGCGCAACACCAGGGTGCTCTTCTGCTGGTTGAAGCCGACCACCACCACATACCGCGGCCCCGACCAGAAGCTCGAATTGATCCGCGCCATCACCGGATACCCCGCCGCCACTTGTGCCAGCACCGCTGTCAACCGGGTATCCAATGGGTACACCATCAACCCGTACTCACGCGCCAACACCTGCATATTGCGTTCAAGGTCCGCCTCGGCGCCCGGCAAGCGCAAAGGTTTATCCAGCAGACCCGGTGTCATCACAATGCCTTGTTGCGACAGCATGCTGGCCAAAGCCGCAGGACCGCTCTGATACGCCTCACTGCGAAAGGTCGGCACGCCATTGAGCTCGACACGCTCCGGCAAGCCAGGCAGCTTCGACGGGGCCCCGGAGCACGCGACCAGGCCCAAGGCACAGGCCAGCAACACGGATGTTTTAAGGTTCGACCGTAACCGCAATTTTCTACCCTCTTGATCAACTGCCGGTAAGGGCCACGATCATAGCCCAATCGTGTTGATACAACGGGTGCGGATATAGCAAAGAAGTTGGACGGACTCGACCATTGGTCAATAGCACGCAACCGTCAGGTAGCTAGACTGTCCATTGAGAAGACTGTGTGTGCCCCGTACGGGGCGAAAGGAGGCCCGAATGAGCCTTGCAACAACGATTTTCCTGTTGGTCTGCGGTTGGCTGGCGGTAGCCGGCGCCATGTTGTGGGGGGTGTTGCGCATCACCCGTCGGCACCACCACCCCCACGTCAAACCTGCGGTTCGCGCCAAACCCCATAAAGCGGCGGCGCACCACGCTTAGCCCGGCATACAACTGAAGTCTTGAGTCGCCGCCACTTCCTTGCCGTGACCGTCTTTTAGCGAGGCGCGCACGGTGGTACCCAGGCTGGACTCCACCAGGGTGTAATGCTCACCCGCCTTGAAGTGCTTGTACTCGACACGCCCCTGGCAGTCCTGCTGGTTGTCGTCGCCGGGCTCCTCCTCGAACAGCGTCACATCCAGGCTGTGATCACCCGGGGTCACCTCGAAGAAACGTCCGTCATCCACGCGCTTGCCATCCACACGCTCCGCCATCAGGTCGTTCGGTGCTTCTTCTTTCAGGCCGATCCAGGCCTCGCTCGGATCCGCCTTGGGGATTGGGCCGGCACAGGCCGACAGCAGCAAAACAGCACCCAGGGCGGGGATCAACAACAAAGGTTTAAGTGACATGGCAGGGCTCCAAAAGGACATCGATAAACGCGGTGGACGGCACTCAACTGTGTCGCGTCCGATGGGCTACAAGCTTGAGGAGCCACCCTTTGTAGAACAAATGAATACATATGAAACGATCTTCAGCCCCTGACTAAATGTTCCTTCATATCGCTGAAAGGTGCGTGTTAGGTGGGTCGGGCAAGACTGCCGGGGTTTGCAATTCTGCACCGACGGAGGTTCACGCATGCTCGGGCTGGTAAAGACCGCACTGCAAAAGCCGTACACGTTTATCGTGTTGGCCATATTCATCTGCATCATCGGGCCGATGGCGGCCCTGAGAACCCCCACCGATGTATTCCCCGATATCGGCATCCCCGTGGTCGCCGTGGTCTGGCAGTACAACGGCCTGTCGCCGGACGCCATGGCGGGCCGCGTGATCTACACCTACGAACGCTCCCTGAGCACCACCGTCAACGACATCGAACACATCGAATCGCAATCGCTGCCCGGCATGGGCATCGTCAAAATCTTCTTCCAACCCGGTGTGGACATCCGCACCGCCAACGCCCAAGTGACCGCCGTGTCACAAACCGTGCTCAAGCAGATGCCGCCCGGCATCACGCCGCCGCTGATCCTCAACTACAGCGCCTCCACGGTGCCGATTCTGCAAATGGCGTTCTCCAGCCCCAGCCTCTCGGAAGCCAAAATCCGCGACCTGGTGCAGAACAATATCCGCCTGCCCCTGAGCGCCCTGCCCGGCCTGGCCATGCCTACGCCAATGGGCGGCAAACAACGGCAGATTACCCTCGACCTCGACCCGCAAGCGCTGGCCGCCAAAGGCCTGTCGGCACAGGACGTGGGCAATGCCCTGGCGCTGCAGAACCAGATCATCCCGGTGGGCACCGCCAAGCTCGGCCCCAACGAATACACGATCCTGCTCAACAACAGCCCCAAGGCCATCGATGAACTCAACGAGTTGCCGATCAAGACCGTCGACGGTGCACTGATCACCATCGGCCAGGTCGCCCACGTGCGTGACGGCTCGCCACCGCAGACCAACATCGTGCGCGTCGACGGCCACCGCGCCGTGCTGATGCCGGCATTGAAAAACGGCAGCATCTCCACCCTGTCGATCATCGACGGCATCCGCCAGATGCTGCCGCGCATCAACGAAACCCTGCCGCCGTCATTGAAGACGTCACTGCTGGGCGACGCGTCGGTGTTCGTGAAAGAGTCGGTCGGCAGCGTGGCCCAGGAAGGCATCATCGCCGCTCTGCTGACCAGTGCGATGATCCTGCTGTTCCTCGGCAGTTGGCGTTCGACCCTGATCATCGCCGCGTCGATTCCCCTGGCGGTGCTCTCGGCCATCGCACTGCTGGCCGCCACCGGGCAAACCCTCAACGTCATGACCCTCGGCGGGCTGGCGTTGGCGGTGGGGATTCTGGTGGACGACGCCACGGTGACCATCGAAAACATCAACTGGCACCTGGAACAAGGCAAGGCGGTGAAGACCGCGATCCTCGACGGCGCCGCGCAAATCGTCGGCCCGGCGTTCGTTTCGCTGCTGTGCATCTGCATCGTGTTCGTACCGATGTTCCTGCTGCAAGGCATCGCCGGCTACCTGTTCCGGCCGATGGCCCTGGCGGTGATCTTTGCCATGGCCAGTTCGTTCATACTTTCGCGCACACTGGTGCCGACCCTGGCGATGTTCCTGCTCAAGCCCCATGCGCCGGAACAAGGGCCGGGGCATCACCCGGAAGATGCCTTCATCAACCACCACGAGGGCGAGCAGCACACCAAACCGCGCAATGCCGTGCTGCAATCGCTGCTGAATTTCCAGCAGGGTTTCGAGCGGCACTTCTCGAATATCCGCGACACCTACCACGGCCTGCTGACGCTGGCACTGGTCAATCGCAAGCGCTTCATCTTCGGCTTCCTGGCCTGCGTCCTCGCGTCGTTCCTGCTGCTGCCGAGCCTGGGCCAGGACTTCTTCCCGGCCACCGACGCCGGTGCCCTGGCCTTGCATGTGCGCCTGCCGCTGGGCACGCGCATCGAAGAGAGCGCGGCTGCCTTCGACCGCATCGAAGCACGGATTCGCGAAATCATCCCCGCCGAAGAACTCGACACCATTGTCGATAACATCGGCATCCCGCTCAGCGGCATCGACATGGCCTACAGCAGCAGCGGTACCATCGGCCCGCAGGATGGCGACATTCAGGTCACCCTGAAAAAAGACCACGCACCTACCGCCGACTACGTGAAAAAACTGCGTGAAGCCCTGCCGGAAAGCTTCCCCGGCAGCCACTTCGCCTTCCTGCCCGCCGACATCAGCAGCCAGATCCTCAACTTCGGTGCGCCGGCTCCGCTGGACGTGAAAATCTCCGGACGCAGCGACGCCGAAAACCGCGCCTACGCAGTCGAGCTGGAGCGTCGCCTGTCGCATATCCCGGGCATCGCCGACCTGCGCATCCAGCAGTCCACCGGCTACCCGTCGCTGCAAGTGAACGTGGACCGCCTGCGTGCCAACGGCCTGGGCATCACCGAGCGGGATGTGACCAACAGCATGGTCGCCTCCCTCGCCGGCAGTTCCCAGGTCGCGCCAACCTTCTGGCTCAACCCGGCCAACGGCGTGTCCTATTCGATCGTTGCCGCCACCCCGCAATACCGCCTCGACAGCCTGCCCTCGCTGGAAGCCTTGCCGGTCACCGGCGCCGACGGTCAGTCGCAAATCCTCGGCGGCGTGGCAAGCATTTCCCGCGTGGAAAGCCCGGCAGTGGTGACCCACTACAACATCGAACCGACCCTGGACCTGTACGCCAACGTGCAAGGCCGCGACCTCGGCGGCGTGGCGCGTGATGTGCAAAAGGTGCTGAATGACACCGCCTCGATGCGCCCCAAAGGCGCGGTGATCAGCCTGCACGGGCAGATCGATGCACTGCACGAAGCCTTCAGCGGCCTGAGCTTCGGCCTGCTCGGCGCGGTGGTGCTGATCTATCTGCTGATCGTGGTCAACTTCCAGTCCTGGGCCGACCCGTTTGTGATCATCACCGCATTGCCCGCCGCATTGGCCGGCATCGTGTGGATGCTGTTCCTCAGCGGCACATCGTTGTCAGTACCGGCGCTCACCGGGGCGATCCTGTGCATGGGCGTGGCCACCGCCAACTCGATCCTGGTGGTGAGCTTTTGCCGGGAGCGCCTGGCTGAACATGGTGATGCACTCAAGGCCGCGCTGGAAGCCGGTTACACACGTTTTCGCCCGGTGTGCATGACCGCCCTGGCGATGATCATCGGCATGTTGCCGCTGGCTATCTCCCAAGAACAAAACGCCCCCCTCGGCCGGGCGGTGATCGGTGGCCTGATCTTCGCCACCGTCGCCACCCTGCTGTTCGTTCCCGTGGTCTTCAGCCTGGTCCACGGTCGTCATCCTACTCGCGCCACTGCTGGAGAAACGCCCCATGCCGTCTGATCACAAACCCTCACGCAAGCGTCTGATGCTCATGGGGGCCGGCGGCCTGACTCTGGCCGCCCTGTTGGTCGCCAACGGCCTGCACGCCCGCACCCTGCACGAACAATCGGTGACCGCCTGGACGGAAACCGCCGCCATCCCCCAGGTGATGGTGTTCCAGCCCAGACAAAACGCTGCGGGTGACACGCTGCGCTTGCCGGCGCACCTGGAAGCCTGGAGCAAGGCACCGATCCATGCCCGGGTCAGTGGCTACCTCAAGGACTGGAAAGCCGATATCGGCACCCAGGTCAAAGCCGGGCAAGTCCTCGCCGAGATCGACAGCCCGGACCTGGACCAGCAACTGGCGCAAACCCACGCCCGCCTGGTCCAGGAACAAGCCGACGCACGCCTGGCCGAAACGACTGCCAAGCGCTGGCAGAACCTGCTGGCCAGCCATTCGGTGTCACGCCAGGAAGCTGACGAAAAAACCTCCAACGCCGCTGCCTCCAAGGCCAACGCCGAAGCGGCCGCCGCCGACTACGCGCGCCTCTCGGCGCTGGAAAGCTACAAGACCCTCCGCGCGCCGTTCGCCGGCACCATCACCGCGCGCAACACCGATATCGGCCAACTGATCAAGGCCGATACCGACAGCGATCCGGAGCTGTTCAACATCGCCGACACCCATCAATTGCGCCTCTATGTGCCCGTGCCGCAGAACTATGCGGCAGTGATCCACCCAGGCCTCGAAGCCGAGCTGACCGTACCGGAACATCCGGGCGAGCACTTCAAGGCGCGGCTGATCGGCGACTCCACCGCCATCGACCGACGCTCCGGCACGCTGCTCGCGCAGTTCGTCGTCGACAATCCCAACGAGGCCTTGCTGCCCGGTGATTACGCCGAAGCGACCCTGCCGATCCCCGCGGACACCCATGGCGTGAGCATCCCGGCCAGTGCGCTGATCTTTCGTGCCCAAGGCACTCAGGTTGCGGTGCTGGATGCGCAGAACCATGTGCACCTGCAAGCCATCCATATCGGCCTCGACCTGGGCGAACGACTGGTGATCGATCAGGGCCTGAAACCTGCCGATCGCGTGATCGACAACCCACCTGATGCGCTGCGCGAAGGCGACCCGGTGCAACTGGCCGATGCCTCGGGAGGTGCGCATGCGCCCAAGGCTTAAGCCCCTCGCGGCCTTGATGCTGCTGGCGTTGCAAGGCTGCTCGATGGCGCCCACGTACAAGGTGCCAAGCGCGGACCTGCCCGCCAACTATCGCGAGCAGCCCCTCAACGGCCCCTGGCACAGCGCGCAACCATCCGACCGACTCGCGCCCGAGTGGTGGAAGCTCTACCACGATTCACGCCTGAATGACCTGCAACAGCAACTGCTCAAGGCCAACCCGGACCTGGCAGCGGCGCTGGCGCACTTCGATGCCTCCCAGGCGTATGCCAGCCAGTTGCATGCCGGCCTGTTCCCGCAGATCACCGCCAGCGCACAACCCCTGCGCCAGCGGCAATCGGACTCGCGACCGCTGCGCGGCGATACGCAGCCTTCGGTGTACAACAGCAACACGGCCGGGTTTTCGTTGAGCTACGACCTGGACCTGTGGGGCAAAATCCGCAACCAAGTAGCGGCCGGCGATGCCCAGGCGCAAGCGTCCGGCGATGACCTGGCCGTAGCGCGTTTGAGCCTGCAGCATCAGTTGGCGACCTTGTACGTGCAGCTCAACGGGCTGGATGCACAGAGCCGAATCCTCAACAGCTCACTGGAGGATTTCAGCCAGGCGCTGCAACTCACACGCAGTCGGTATGAAGGCCAGATTGCCTCGGAACTGGACCTGACCCGCGCGCAAAACCAGCTGGCAGAAGCCAAGGCGCAACTGGATGAGGTGCGTGGCCAGCGCAACCTCACCGAGCATGCGATTGGCGAACTGGTGGGGGTGGCAGCCAGCAACTTCACGCTGCCGCCGAGCCAACAATTGATCGCGTTGCCTGGCATCCCTTCGCAGTTGCCGAGCCACCTGCTGCAACGGCGTCCGGATATCGCCGCAGCCGAGCGCCGGGTGTTTGCCGCCAACGCCAACATCGGCGTGGCCAAGGCGGCGTGGTACCCGGACTTCAGTTTGACTGGGCTGATTGGCGGACAGACCCAAGGGGTTGGCAACCTGCTTTCGGCTGGCAATCGATATTGGGCGCTGGGACCTTTAGTCAATCTGCCGATCTTTGACGGCGGGCGCTTGAGCGCCAATGAACGCCAGGCCAAAGCCGAATTCGAAGAGGCCTCGGCGCAGTACCGCAGCCAGGTGCTGAAAGCGGTGCGCGAAGTGGAGGATAACCTGGGGCAACTGCGAGACCTGCAACAGGAGGCGCAGGATGAACAAGCGGCAGCAGATGCGGCGCTGCACACCCAGGCGCTGGCGATGAACAGCTACCAGGCGGGAGCGGTGAGTTATCTGGATGTGGTGACCGCCCAGACGGCGGCGTTGCAGGCGCAGCGCACGTTGCAAGCGGTGCAGACGCGGCAGTTGCAGGCGAGCGTGGGATTAGTCACCGCCCTCGGCGGCGGCTGGCAACCCGGCGCCTGATCGAACGCCATCGCGGGCAAGCCCGCTCCCACATTCGATCGGGTTCACACCGTTCAATGTGGGAGCGGGCTTACACTGCGATGACGGCATTTCAGGCGGCGAGCTTGCCGCTGGCAATCGCGGCGGACGCGGCCACCATCGCCCGCAACAATACCGCGCACCCCGCCGCCAGATCATCCGGCGCGGCGTTCTCGATTTCGTTATGGCTGATGCCCCCTTCGCACGGCACGAAGATCATCCCCGCCGGGCCCAGTTCGGCCACGAAGATCGCGTCGTGCCCTGCCCCGCTGACGATGTCCATGTTCGACAAACCCAAGCCATTTGCCGCATCACGCACGGCACTCACGCAGCCTTTGTCGAAGTACAACGGCGGGAAGTCCGCCGTGGGTTCCATCTCGAAACTCAAGCCATGTTTGGCGCAAGTCTCGTCGATCACCTGACGCACCTGGGCAATCATCGAGTCCAGCCGGGCTGGTTCCAAGTGACGGAAATCCAGAGTCATGCGCACTTCACCCGGAATCACGTTGCGCGACCCCGGATACGCCTGCAGGCAACCCACCGTGCCGCACGCGTGGGGCTGATGCCCCAGTGCCGCCGCGTTCACCGCCGCCACCACTGCGGCCGCGCCGACCAGGGCGTCCTTGCGCAGGTGCATCGGAGTGGGTCCCGCGTGAGCTTCAACGCCACGCAGTTTCAAGTCGAACCACTTCTGCCCGAGGGCCCCCAGCACCACGCCGATGGTTTTCTTTTCGTCCTCAAGGATCGGGCCTTGTTCGATATGCGCCTCGAAATACGCCCCCACCTTGTGCCCACTGACGGCACGCGTGCCGGCATAGCCAATCGCGCTCAACGCATCCCCCACGCTGACGCCGTCCGCATCGACCTTGGCCAGGGTGTCGGCCAGGGTGAATTTCTCGGCAAACACGCCGGAGCCCATCATGCACGGCGGAAAGCGCGAACCCTCTTCATTGGTCCACACCACCACTTCCAGCGGCGCCTCGGTTTCCACGTTCAGATCGTTAAGGGTGCGCAGAACCTCCACGCCGGCCAGCACGCCGAAACAACCGTCGAACTTGCCACCGGTGGGCTGGGTGTCGATGTGGCTGCCGGTCATCACCGGCGGCAGGTTGGGATTGCGTCCGGGGCGACGCGCGAAGATGTTGCCGATACCATCGACCGTGACGGTGCAGCCGGCGTCCTCGCACCATTGCACGAACAGGTCGCGGGCCTTGCGGTCGAGATCGGTCAGTGCCAGACGGCACACACCGCCCTTGGGCGTGGCGCCGAGTTTGGCCAGGTCCATCAGGGACTGCCACAAACGGTCGCGGTTGATGTGCTGATGGGTGGATTGCAGAACGTCGAGCGCAGCGTTCATGGGGATCTCCTCAGGCTACATTTTTATGGACTGACTCAAAACTTGGAACTGGCTTGTGTGGGAGCTGGCTTGCCTGCGATGGCGGAGTGGCTGCTAAAACAGGGTCAACTGATACACCGCTATCGCAGGCAAGCCAGCTCCCACATTGAACGCATTACAACGGGGATTTGACGGTGACCGGGCTGGCCGCGCGCTTGGCATTCAGGCCGTAATACATCAACCCGCCCAACGCCGAACCGGTGAACCAGCCATAGCTGTAGAACCAGTTGAACGCATCGCTGCCCAGCGACAGCAGCGTCAGCACCACCGGCACACCTAAGGCGATGAAACCGCTCCAGTTCCACGCCGGGTACACGTCATCGCGGTACAAACCGGCCAGGTCGAGTTGTTGTTTGCGGGTAATGAAATAGTCCACCACCATGATCCCGGCGATGGGCCCCAGCAGGCTCGAGTAGCCCAGCAACCAGTTGGAATAGACCGTTTCCAGGCTGACATCCGAGATGATCAGCCCGAGTTTTTTCAGCAGCTCATGCCCCATCAGCGCCAGCCCCACCAGCCCGGTGAGGATCACCGCCGTGGTGCGGTTGATCAGTTTGGGCGCGATGTTCTGGAAGTCGTTGGTGGGCGAAACGATGTTCGCCGCCGTGTTGGTGGACAAGGTGGCGATGATGATCAGCAACATCGCGATGGCCACCCACACCGGGCTTTGGATATGCCCGATCAGAGTCACGGGGTCGGACACGCTGACGCCCACCAGTTTCACTGAAGCGGCGGTCATGATCACGCCGAGGGCCGCGAACAGGAACATGGTCAGCGGCAGGCCGAAGATCTGCCCGAGGATCTGGTCCTTCTGGCTTTTGGCGTAGCGGCTGAAGTCGGGAATGTTCAGGGACAAGGTCGCCCAGAACCCGACCATGGCAGTGAGACCCGCCATGAAGTACCCCGTGAGGCTTGCGCCTTCCGGGCGTTTGGGCGGGATCGCCATCAGCTCGCTGATCGACACATTGGGCATCGCCCACACCAGCAAACCAATACCCACCGCCACCAACAGCGGTGCCGACAGGGTTTCCAGACGCTTGATCGACTCGGCACCGCGCAGCACCACCCACAGGTTGAGGGTCCAGAAAATCGTGAAGCCGATCACTTCACCGGTGCCGCCCAGGGACTTCCAACCCTCGAAAATCGAGCCCAGGAACAGGTGAATCGCCAGCCCGCCGAACATCGTCTGGATGCCGAACCAACCGCACGCCACCAGCGCGCGGATCAGGCACGGCACATTGGAACCCAGGATGCCGAAGGAGGAGCGCAGCAATACCGGAAACGGAATGCCGTACTTGGTACCCGGGAACGCGTTGAGGGTCAGCGGCAGCAGCACGACGATGTTGGCGAGCAGAATCGCCATCAGTGCCTCGCCCACCGACAAACCGAAATACGCGGTGAGTACGCCGCCCAGGGTGTAGGTGGGTACGCAGATCGACATGCCGACCCACAGCGCGGTGATGTGCCACTTGTTCCAGGTGCGTTCGTGCACCTTGGTCGGTGCCATGTCGTGGTTGTAACGAGGGCTGTCGAGGACGTCGGGGCCGGCGTCGAGTTCGTACAGGCCGTTGCGCTCAATGACTTGCGATCTGTTCTGTTGCATGGCCGCTCCACGGTTTTTTCGAATTATTGTTGCTCACCCAACGCTTCGCGCCGGATGGCCGGAGTACCTCGTAAACAACATGACATCACGGGTCCGGCCAGCCGCCAGTGCACTCAATATCCGTGCCGACAACCCCTTCCGAACTCGCACCGCTTATATAACGTGCTGATGTTTATCAGCTTTCCGATCGAACCTGCGGTACTTCTCACGGGGCTCAGGCTAAACCCGATGGAAGTGACTCGAACTGCCAGGACTCAATCTGGTGCAACACAATTATTTTTATTTGCCAGCCCCGTCAAGAGGCATGTCTCAAGCGGCTGATTTGCAATAGGAAATGTTGCTCAAATCGATAACCTGTCAAGTGCGTCAAAATGGTGTGAGCACGCTACATTTTGGTGATTTTCATAATTTATACTTAAAAATCAATAAGTTAGTATATGAATAGGCTTATAAAAAATCTTCTTGATCAATCTAAAAACTAAGACTAGTTTCTATTCCTGTCATCCATGACAGGATTTAATCGACCACCGGTTAATCCATGACAACACTTAGAACTGGCACAAGCCGGTCATGCCTGTGAGGAACTCGACATGTCGCTGTTGATCCGTGGCGCCACCGTTGTTACCCATGATGAAAGTTACCGCGCCGATGTGTTATGCGCAGACGGTCTGATACGCGCCATTGGCACAAACCTGGATATTCCCGCCGGCGCTGAAATACTCGACGGCAGCGGCCAATACCTGATGCCCGGCGGCATCGACCCCCACACCCATATGCAATTGCCCTTCATGGGCACCGTGGCCAGCGAGGACTTTTTCAGCGGCACGGCGGCGGGCCTCGCGGGCGGCACCACATCGATCATCGACTTTGTGATTCCCAATCCGCAGCAATCCCTGTTGGAAGCCTTCCACCAGTGGCGCGGCTGGGCGGAAAAATCCGCCTCGGACTACGGCTTCCACGTGGCGATCACCTGGTGGAGCGAGCAGGTGCGCGAGGAAATGGCCGAGCTGGTCAGCCATCATGGCATCAACAGCTTCAAGCACTTCATGGCCTACAAGAACGCGATCATGGCGGCGGACGACACCCTGGTCGCCAGCTTCGAACGCTGTCTGGAACTGGGCGCAGTGCCCACCGTGCACGCGGAAAACGGCGAGCTGGTGTATCACCTGCAACGCAAGTTGTTGGCCCAGGGCATCACGGGGCCGGAAGCCCACCCGCTGTCGCGCCCCTCACAGGTGGAAGGCGAAGCGGCCAGCCGCGCGATTCGCATCGCCGAAACCATCGGCACACCGCTGTACCTGGTGCATGTGTCCACCCGGGAAGCGCTGGATGAAATCACCTACGCCCGTGGCAAAGGCCAGCCGGTGTACGGCGAAGTGCTCGCCGGCCACCTGTTGCTGGACGACAGCGTGTACCAGCATCCCGACTGGCAAACCGCCGCCGGCTACGTGATGAGCCCGCCGTTTCGCCCGCGCGGGCATCAGGAAGCACTCTGGCACGGCCTGCAGTCGGGCAACCTGCACACCACCGCCACCGACCACTGCTGTTTCTGCGCCGAGCAAAAAGCCGCCGGGCGTGGCGACTTCAGCAAGATCCCCAACGGTACCGCCGGCATCGAAGACCGCATGGCACTGCTGTGGGACGAAGGCGTCAATACGGGGCGCCTGTCGATGCAGGACTTCGTGGCGCTGACCTCCACCAACACTGCGAAAATCTTCAACCTCTACCCGCGCAAAGGCGCGATCCGCGTGGGTGCGGACGCCGACCTGGTGCTGTGGGATCCCCAAGGCACGCGGACCATTTCCGCCAAGACCCACCATCAGAAAGTCGACTTCAACATCTTCGAAGGCAAGACCGTGCGCGGCGTGCCCAGCCACACCATCAGCCAGGGCAAGCTGGTCTGGGCCGATGGCGACCTGCGCGCCGAACGCGGTGCCGGAAGGTATGTGGAACGGCCGGCGTATCCGGCGGTGTTCGAGCAGTTGAACAAGCGGGCCGCGCATTCCAGGCCTACTGCTGTGAAACGCTGATACCGCCAATCGCGGGCAAGCCCGCTCCCACATTTTGATTTGCGAACACATTTCAAATGTGGGAGCTGGCTTGCCTGCGATGAGGCCAGTACAGGCAACAAAAAATGCCCACTTAGAGGCAATCCGAAAAAAAAACCGTGAGGCCAAAACCGTGATCCAGACCCTGACCCATCTCCCCCATCCCCATGAAGATGGGGCAACGCTCGCCAGCCACTTCACCGACCTGGCACCACCGCTCAACGCGCGCCAGGCCCAGCTGGAAGCTTCGCGTTGCCTGTATTGCTACGACGCGCCGTGCGTGAATGCGTGCCCCAGCGAGATCGATATCCCCTCGTTCATCCGTAATATCCACACCGAAAACGTGCAAGGTGCCGCACAGAAAATCCTCTCGGCCAATATCCTCGGCGGCAGTTGCGCCCGGGTGTGCCCGACGGAAATCCTCTGCCAGCAAGCCTGCGTGCGCAACAATGCCGAAGAATGCGCCCCTGTGCTCATTGGCCTGCTGCAACGCTACGCGGTGGACAACGCCCACTTCAGCGAACACCCCTTCCACCGCGCTGCGCCGACCGGCAAGCGCATCGCCGTGGTCGGCGCCGGGCCCGCCGGGTTGGCTTGCGCCCATCGCAGCGCGATGCACGGCCATGACGTGGTGATCTTCGAGGCCCGGGAAAAAGCCGGCGGTCTGAATGAATACGGGATCGCCAAATACAAACTGGTCGACGACTTCGCCCAGAAGGAACTGGAGTTCCTCCTGCAGATCGGCGGCATCGAGATTCGTCACGGCCAGCGCCTGGGCGACAACCTGACCCTGAGCGAGCTGCACCAACAGTTCGATTCGGTGTTTCTCGGCCTGGGCCTTGCGGCCAGCAAACAGCTCGGCCTGCCCCATGAAGACGCCCCCGGCCTGCTCGCCGCCACCGAATACATCCGCGAACTGCGCCAGGCCGACGACCTGACCCAACTGCCGCTGGCCGACCGCTGCATCGTGCTCGGCGCCGGCAACACCGCCATCGACATGGCCGTGCAAATGGCCCGTCTCGGCGCCCGGGATGTGAACCTCGTGTACCGTCGCGGCCTGGCGGACATGGGCGCCACCCACCACGAACAGGACATCGCCAAGGCCAACCAGGTGCGCCTGTTGACCTGGGCCCAGCCTGAAGCCGTGTTGCTGGATGAGCAGGGCCATGTACGCGGCATGCGTTTTTTGCGCACGCGCATGGAAAACGGTCGCCTGCACCCCACCGGCGAAACCTTCGAACTGGCCGCCGATGCGATCTTCAAGGCCATCGGCCAGGGCTTCGACAACGCGGCCTTGCATGACCCGCTGGCCCAGCAACTGCACCGCGTGGGTGAGCGGATTTTCGTCGACGAACAGCTGCGCACCAGCATCCCCGGCATATATGCCGGTGGTGACTGCGTCAGCCTCGGCCAGGACCTCACGGTGCAAGCGGTACAACACGGCAAGCTGGCCGCCGAGGCCATGCACGCCCAACTCATGCTGAATGTGGAGGCTGCGTAATGGCCGATCTCTCGATTGTGTTCGCCGGCATCAAAGCCCCCAACCCGTTCTGGCTGGCCTCTGCGCCGCCCACCGACAAGGCCTACAACGTCGTGCGCGCCTTTGAAGCCGGCTGGGGCGGCGTGGTCTGGAAAACCCTCGGTGAAGACCCGGCGGCGGTCAACGTGTCATCACGCTACTCGGCCCACTACGGCGCCAACCGTGAAGTGCTGGGCATCAACAATATCGAGCTGATCACCGACCGCTCCCTGGAGATCAACCTGCGGGAAATCACCCAGGTGAAAAAGGACTGGCCGGACCGCGCCCTGATCGTGTCGCTGATGGTGCCGTGCGTCGAGGAGTCCTGGAAACGCATCCTGCCCTTGGTGGAAGCCACCGGCTGCGACGGCATCGAGCTGAACTTCGGCTGCCCCCACGGCATGCCCGAACGCGGCATGGGCGCAGCGGTTGGCCAGGTGCCGGAGTATGTGGAACAGGTGACGCGCTGGTGCAAGACCTATTGTTCACTGCCGGTGATCGTCAAGCTCACGCCGAACATCACCGACATCCGTGTGGCGGCGCGCGCGGCCTATCGCGGCGGCGCCGATGCGGTGTCGCTGATCAACACCATCAACTCCATCACCAGCGTGGACCTGGAACGCATGGTCGCCCTGCCGGTGGTCGGCACTCAAAGTACCCACGGCGGCTATTGCGGCTCGGCGGTCAAGCCGATTGCGTTGAACATGGTCGCCGAAATCGCCCGCGACCCGCAGACCCACGGCCTGCCGATCTGCGGCATTGGCGGCATCGGCAACTGGCGCGATGCCGCCGAGTTCGTCGCCCTGGGCTGCGGCGCGGTGCAGGTGTGCACGGCGGCGATGCTGCATGGCTTTCGCATCGTGGAAGAAATGAAGGACGGGCTGTCGCGGTGGATGGACAGTCAGGGTTACACCAGCTTGCAGGCATTTTCCGGGCGCGCGGTAGGCAACACCACAGACTGGAAGTACCTGGACATCAACTATCAGGTCATCGCCAAAATCGATCAGGAAGCCTGCATTGGCTGTGGCCGCTGCCATATTGCCTGCGAAGACACGTCACACCAGGCCATCGCCAGTTTGAAACAGGCCGATGGCACGCATAAATACGAAGTGATCGATGACGAGTGCGTGGGCTGCAACCTGTGCCAGATCACCTGCCCGGTGGCGGACTGTATCGAGATGGTGCCGATGGACACCGGCAAGCCGTTTCTGAACTGGACGCAGGATCCGCGCAATCCCTATCGGGAGGCGGTGTAGCCCTTTAGACCGCCTTCGCGAGCAAGCCCGCTCCCACATTCGACTGCATTCCTCCCTCTATAACGCGGTCAACTGTGGGAGCGGGCTTGCTCGCGAAGGGGCCCTTAGGTCCACCACAAAAATCAAGGCTCCAACCCAATCCCCCGCAAGATCACACTCGTCACCGACTGAATCGCCTTTTCGAACTGCATGTCCGACAGCGGCTGGTGATCGTTCAAAATCTTCACCTGGTGATCGAAGTCGGCATAGTGCTGGGTCGAGGCCCAGATCATGTACAGCAGGCTCGACGGTTCCACCGGCAGGATGCGTTTGTCGTCCACCCACTGACGAATTTTCGCTTCCTTCATCTTGGCCCAGTCGTACAGGCTTTCATCCAGCGCCTCACCCAAGGTCGGTGCGCCGTGGATGATTTCATTGGCCCAGACTTTGGATCCATAGGGCCGCGTGCGCGAGCGCTGCATCTTGGCGCGGATATAACTGCTGAGCACCACGCGCGGGTCATCGAAGGTTTCGAAACTCAGGGCGTCCTGTTTCCACACTTCGAGCAAGTCGAACAATACCGCGCTGTACAGCTCACTCTTGGTGGTGAAGTAGTAATGCAGGTTGGAACGCGGCAGTTGCGCTTCTTCGGCGATATCGGCCATGGCGGTGCTGCCATAGCCCTTCTCGGCGAAGATCTTCTCCGCCGCCAACAGGATTTTTTCGACGTTGACCCGACGAATACCAATCTTGTGATTGCCCATAAGGGCTCCCTGACAACAATATGGCGTCAAGACTACCACCGGCTCTAGATCGGGGCGACAGGCCTTAATGAAACTTCTTACGCGAACCTTCCCGGTCGAATTCGGATTGGTTAGCATCGCTGTCCCCATGAAGGATCATTGCCATGACTATCCGACCTCGTGTGGCCGCTGACGACCCAGTGCTTGGAGCACTGTGGGAGCGCTCGGTACGGGCCACCCATGATTTTCTCCCTGAAGATGACATCCAGCGCCTGTTGCCCCTGGTGCGCGACACCTACCTGCCCATGCCCGCTCTCGATGTGTGGGTGTACGAAGACGCCTCTGGCATCGCCGGGTTTGTCGGCACCGGCGGACACAACGTGGAGATGTTGTTCATCGAACCCGACCGCCGTGGCCAGGGCATTGGTCGTCAGTTGCTCGACCACGCCCGCGCACGCCATGACACGCTGACTGTTGATGTGAACGAGCAAAACCCACAGGCCGTGGGCTTCTACCTGCACTATGGTTTTATCCAGGTCGCGCGCTCGCCGCTGGACGGCGAGGGCAAGCCCTTTCCCTTGTTGCACATGGCGCTACCCACCGAAGGTATTGAACAATGCTGATCAAGAAAACCCTCACCACCGTCACCCTGCTGGCCTCCCTGTTCGGCGCATCGGCGGTGTTCGCCCATGCTCACCTGAAGAGCTCGGAGCCGGCCGCTGACAGCAGCGTCGCCGCACCGAAAGACCTGCGCCTGACGTTCAGCGAAGGCGTCGAAGCCACCTTCACTAAAGTGTCCCTGAGCAAGGACGGCACCGAAGTCGCCATCAAGGGCCTGGAAACACCGGACACCGACAAGAAGGTGCTGGTGGTCACGCCTGCCGCGCCTTTGGCTGCCGGCAACTACAAAGTGGTGTGGAACGCCGTTTCGGTCGACACCCACAAGAGCAACGGTGAATACAGCTTCAAGGTCGGCCAATAACCCATGGCGACCCTGCTGGTGCTGTGCCGCTTCCTGCATTTCAGCGTCGTGTTGTTGATGTTCGGGGCCTGGGTATTCAGGCCCTGGCTGTTGGGCGCTGAACCGCAACCGGCCCTCGACCGGCAGTTGCTGCGCATCACCCGTGGCCTGGCCTGGCTCGGGCTGGGTTCCGGCGTGGCCTGGTTGCTGTTGATCACCGCCAGCATGGCCGGAGGTTGGGACGCGGCGGCCCAACCGGACACCGTTAGGCTGGTGCTGAGTAACACCTTTTTCGGAAAGGTGTGGGTCTGGCACCTGCTGCTGAACCTGCTGCTGGTGATCGTACTGATCAAACCCTGGCCCGCGTTGCGCCTGCCATTGCTCGCCCTGCTGCTGGGCACCCTCGCCCCTGTCGGCCATGGCGCCATGCTCAGCGGGCTGGACGGGCAATTGCTGATCCTCAACCAAGTGGTGCATCTGGTGTGCGTCGGCGCCTGGCTCGGCGGCCTGCTGTTGCTGGTGCTGATCCTGCGGCACACGCCACGCCTGGCCCTGGCGCCGATTCTCAAACGCTTCAGCGGCGTGGGTTACGGGTTGGTCGCCGGCTTGCTGGTCACCGGGCTGATCAACGTGCGCGTACTCACCGGCCAGTTGTGGCCGACGCCCTTGTTCGACGGCTTTGCGCTGATTCTGCTGATCAAGGTGATGCTGGTACTGGGCATGCTGGCCCTGGCGCTGTTGAATCGCCTGCGCATCGAACACTGCGAACAACGCCTGGGCAGCTTGAAGGCCAGCGTGTTGCTGGAATGGTTACTGGGTGTTTCAGCAGTAGCCGCGGTTTCCCTCCTTGGCACCCTGCCGCCCATGGTCATTGCGGGCTGAAGACGCTCGCCGAATTGCATCCAGCGTGTGAGCCGGCTTGTGTGGGAGCCGGGCTTGCCCGCGATGCAGGCACTGCGGTGCGTCAGTTACACCGTGATGAAGCTATCGCAGCGGTGCGGCAATCCAACAAGCCACCTGCCACACGGGCAGTACTTGCATTGCAAGCAACATCACCCTAGTCATCGTATAACTTCTGCTTGACAGCCTAATAAAACCCCGCAAATATTCGCGCAATGTTGTACGACGACGTACGACAAATAATAAAAACAACAAAAGAAAGGGAGCTTCACTGTGAGTCAACTCGCCCGCAATTCTTCCTCGCGTCTCGGTCTTATCGGCTTCAGCAGCCTGGCGTTCACCCTCCCCCTGACCGCCCAGGCCGAAGGGTTTGTCGATGACACCAAGGCCACACTCAATCTGCGCAACGCCTACTTCAACCGGAATTTCACCAACGCCAGTAACCCCCAGGCCAAGGCCGAAGAATGGACACAGAACTTCATTCTCGACGCCAAGTCCGGCTACACCCGGGGCACCGTCGGCTTTGGCATCGATGTGCTTGGCCTGTATTCGCAAAAGCTCGATGGCGGCAAAGGCACCGCCGGTACCCAGTTGCTGCCGACACACGACGATGGCCGCCCGGCCGACAATTTCGGGCGCCTGGGCGTGGCGTTGAAAACCAAGCTGTCGAAGACCGAACTGAAGGTCGGCGAATGGATGCCGGTGCTGCCGATCCTGCGTTCCGACGACGGTCGCTCCTTGCCCCAGACCTTCCGTGGCGGGCAGATCACCTCCAGTGAAATCGCCGGGCTGACGCTCTACGGCGGGCAGTTTCGCGGCAATAGCCCACGCAACGACGCGAGCATGGAAGACATGTTCATGAACGGCAAAGCCGCGTTCACGTCGGACCGCTTCAACTTCGGCGGCGGCGAATACACCTTCAACGACAAACGCACCCAAGTCGGCCTGTGGTACGCCGAACTCAGTGATATCTACCAGCAACAGTATTTCAACCTGACCCACAGCCAGCCGGTGGGTGACTGGACCCTGGGCGCCAACCTGGGTTTCTTCAACGGCAAGGAAGACGGCAGCGCCCTGGCCGGCGACCTCGATAACAAGACCGTCTTCGCCCTGCTCTCGGCCCGTTACAACGGCAACACCTTTTATGTGGGCCTGCAAAAGCTCACCGGCGACAGTGTATGGATGCGCGTCAACGGCACCAGCGGCGGCACCCTGGCCAACGACAGCTACAACGCCAGCTACGACAACGCCAAGGAAAAGTCCTGGCAAGTGCGCCATGACTTCAACTTCGTCGTGCTGGGCATTCCGGGGCTGACCATGATGAACCGCTACATCAGCGGCAGTAATGTGCACACCGGGGCGATCACCGATGGCAAGGAATGGGGGCGAGAATCGGAGCTGGCCTACACGGTGCAGAGCGGTGCGCTAAAGGACCTGAATATCAAATGGCGCAATTCGACCATGCGTCGGGATTTCAGTAATAACGAATTCGATGAGAATCGGATCTTTATCAGCTACCCGATTTCGCTGCTGTAACCTGGGCAATGTGGCTGGCAAGAAATCGCCCGACTCGATGGCCCTGCTGAAAGAGTTTTTTCAGCCATTGCCAATTTCCTGTGGGAGTTGTCGAGCCCCGGCGAGGCTGCGAAAGCGGTGGGTCAGGCGACATCTCTTCCGGCTGGGCCGCCGTCTTCGCAGCGATGCGGCGACCCGACAAGCCAGCTCCCACATTTCCGGCCATCACATGACCGAACGGGCGTTGACAACCTGGGGAATCACTAACGATACTCTCGCCAAGTCATACGACAACCTACAACAACAATGGAACCCTCATGAATACCACCACCGCCCTGCCCGTTCCATTCAACCGCCTGTTGCTCACCGGTGCCGCCGGCGGCCTGGGCAAAGTCCTGCGCGAGCGCCTGCGCCCCTACGCCCAGGTGCTGCGCCTGTCGGACATCGCCGACATGGCCCCGGCAGCCGATGACACCGAAGAAGTGCAAACCTGCGACCTCTCCGACAAACAAGCCGTGCACCATCTGGTGGAAGGCGTAGACGCCATCCTGCACTTTGGCGGCGTCTCCGTGGAGCGCTCCTTCGAGGAAGTCCTGGGCGCCAATATCTGCGGCATTTTCCACATCTATGAAGCCGCGCGCCGCCACGGCGTCAAGCGCGTGATCTTCGCCAGTTCCAACCACGTGATCGGTTTCTACAAGCAGGGCGAAACCCTCGACGCTCACTCGCCGCGCCGCCCGGACAGCTACTACGGCCTGTCCAAGTCCTACGGCGAAGACATGGCCAGTTTCTACTTCGACCGCTATGGCATCGAGACCGTGAGCATCCGCATCGGCTCCTCGTTTCCCGAGCCGCAGAACCGCCGGATGATGCACACCTGGTTGAGCTTCGATGACCTGACCCAACTGCTCGAACGCGCGTTGTACACCCCGAACGTCGGCCACACCGTGGTCTACGGCATGTCGGATAACCTCGACACCTGGTGGGACAACCGTTACGCCGCCCACCTGGGCTTTGCGCCCAAGGACAGCTCCGAAGTGTTCCGCGCCAAGGTGGAAACCCAACCGCCGGTGGCCGCCGACGACCCGGCCAAGGTTTATCAGGGTGGCGCGTTCTGCGCGGCGGGGCCGTTCGGTGACTGAGTTCACATCAACCCAAGGGAATGAGTTGCCATGACCGCTGAACTGATCGTCGATGCCCGCAATGCCGTGGGCGAATGCCCGGTGTGGGTACCACAGGAAAACGCGCTGTACTGGGTGGACATCCCCAACGGTGGCCTGCAACGCTGGAGCGCCAGCACCGGCCATCTTGCCGCCTGGAAAGCCCCGCAGATGCTCGCCTGCATGGCCCGCACCCAAGCGGGTAATTGGGTCGCGGGCATGGAAACCGGCTTTTTCCAGCTCACCCCGCACGATGACGGCAGCCTCGACACTGCGCTCCTGGCCAGTGTCGAACACCCACGCGCGGACATGCGCTTGAATGACGGACGCTGTGACCGCCAGGGTCGGTTCTGGGCCGGCAGCATGGTATTGAACATGGGCCTGAACGCAGCCGAGGGCACTCTTTATCGCTACGCTTCAGGCGCGGCGCCCCATGCCCAGTTGGACGGTTTCATCACCCTCAACGGCCTGGCCTTCAGCCCGGACGGACGCACGATGTACGTCTCGGATTCCCACCCGCTGGTACAGCAGATCTGGGCGTTCGACTACGACATCGACACCGGCACGCCCTCCAACCGGCGGGTGTTCGTCGACATGCATCAGTACCTGGGCCGCCCTGACGGCGCCGCGGTCGATGTCGACGGCTGCTACTGGATCTGCGCCAACGATGCCGGCCTGATCCACCGCTTCACCCCCGACGGTCGCCTCGACCGTTCCCTCGTCGTCCCGGTGAAAAAACCCACCATGTGCGCCTTTGGCGGCAGCCGGCTGGACACCCTGTTCGTCACCTCGATCCGTGATGACCAACGTGCCGAGTCGCTGTCCGGCGGCGTATTCGCCCTCAACCCCGGCGTACAAGGACTGGCCGAACCCTGCTTCACCCTCTAGCTGCATCGCGGTGCCTTGAATACAACAATAACAAGACGGAGACACACCCCATGGACTTCAAACGCACGTTGCTCGCCGCTTCAATTTTCACCCTCTCCAGCGTCGCCCACGCGCTGGAAATCAAAATCGCCGACATCCATCCCGCCGGCTACCCCACTGTCGTCGCCCAGGAAAACATGGGCAAGGCCCTCACCAAAGAGAGCAACGGCGAACTGACCTTCAAGTACTTCCCCGGCGGTGTGCTGGGCTCGGAAAAAGAAGTGGTCGAACAGGCCCAGGTCGGCGCGATCCAGATGGCCCGGGTCAGCCTCGGCATCGTCGGGCCGGTGGTGCCGGACGTGAACGTGTTCAACCTGCCGTTCGTGTTCCGTGACCAGGCGCACATGCGCAAAGTCATCGACGGCGAAATCGGCGACGAGATCCTCGCCAAGATCACCAACTCCGAGTTCGGCCTGGTCGCCCTGGCCTGGATGGATGGCGGCACCCGCAACATCTACACGAAGAAACCGGTGCGCACGATCGCCGACCTCAAGGGCATGAAGATTCGTGTGCAGGGCAACCCGCTGTTCATCGAAGCCTTCAATGAAATGGGCGCCAACGGCATTGCCATGGACACCGGCGAGATCTTCAGCGCCTTGCAGACCGGCGTGATCGACGGCGCGGAAAACAACCCGCCGACCCTGCTCGAACACAACCATTTCCAGAACGCCAAGTTCTACACCCTCACCGAGCACCTGATCCTGCCCGAGCCCATCGTGATGTCGAAAATCACTTGGAACAAGCTCACCCCCGCGCAGCAAGTCATGGTGAAAAACGCCGCCAAGGCCGCCCAGGCCGACGAACGCGTGCTGTGGGACGCCAAGTCCGCGAGCAGCGAAACCAAGCTCAAGGCTGCCGGCGTCGAGTTCATCACCGTCGACAAAAAGCCCTTCTATGACGCCACGGCGCCCGTGCGCGCGAAATACGGTGCGGCCTTCGCCGACATCATCCAGCGCATCGACGCGGTCGAGTAATCACCCTCCTCTTTAGCTAGGCCCGGCGCGGTCGGCACCGACGCGCCCGGTTACGGTGAACGCCATGAAGAATCTATTGCTGCGCTTTAATGATCGCCTGTACATGACCTGCATCTGGGTCGCCGGTCTGTCGGTCCTGGGGGTGGCGCTGATCATTCCCTGGGGCATCTTCGCCCGCTACATCCTCGGCACCGGCTCCAGTTGGCCGGAACCCACCGCCATCCTGCTGATGCTGGTGTTCACCTTTATCGGCGCCGCCGCCAGCTACCGCGCCGGCGCACACATGTCGGTGGCCATGATTACCGACCGCCTGCCGCCCGCGCAGCGGCGCATCGTCGGCATCGTTTCCCAACTGTTGATGGCGACCATCTGCCTGTTCATGACGGTGTGGGGCAGCAAGTTGTGCCTGTCCACCTGGAACCAGTTCATGAGCGCCATCCCCACCCTGCGCGTGGGCATCACCTATATGCCGATCCCGATTGGCGGGCTGCTGACCCTGATATTCGTGCTGGAAAAACTCCTGCTGGGCGACCAGAGCCAGCGGCGCGTGGTGCGCTTCGACCTGGTTGAAGAAAGCGAAGGGGCTGCCTGATATGGACGCATTGATTCTGCTGGGCAGTTTTATCGCCCTGATCCTGATCGGCATGCCGGTGGCCTACGCCCTCGGGCTGTCGGCGCTGATCGGCGCGTGGTGGATCGACATCCCGTTCCAGGCCCTGATGATTCAGGTGGCCGGCGGGGTGAACAAGTTTTCGCTGATGGCGATCCCGTTCTTCGTGCTGGCCGGGGCGATCATGGCCGAAGGCGGCATGTCGCGCCGGCTGGTGGCGTTCGCCGGGGTGCTGGTGGGTTTCGTGCGCGGCGGTCTGTCGCTGGTGAACATCATGGCCTCGACGTTTTTCGGCGCGATTTCGGGCTCGTCGGTGGCGGACACCGCCTCGGTGGGCTCGGTGCTGATTCCGGAAATGGAACGCCGTGGCTACCCGCGCGAATTCGCCACCGCCGTGACCATCAGCGGTTCGGTCCAGGCGCTGCTGACCCCGCCCAGCCATAACTCGGTGCTCTACTCGCTGGCCGCCGGCGGCACCGTATCCATCGCCTCACTGTTCATGGCCGGCGTGGTGCCGGGCCTGCTGATGAGCGCGTGCCTGATGGTGCTGTGCCTGATCTTCGCCAAGAAGCGCGACTACCCCAAGGGCGAGGTCATTCCACTCAAGCAAGCGCTGAAGATCTGCGCCGATGCGCTCTGGGGCCTGATGGCCATGGTGATCATCCTCGGCGGCATCCTCTCCGGCATCTTCACCGCCACCGAGTCCGCCGCCATCGCCGTGCTGTGGGCGTTCTTCGTGACCATGTTCATCTACCGCGACTACAAATGGAGCGAGCTGCCCAAGCTGATGCACCGCACGGTGCGCACCATTTCCATCGTGATGATCCTGATCGCCTTCGCCGCCAGCTTCGGCTACATCATGACCCTGATGCAGATCCCGGCGAAGATCACCACGATGTTCCTGACCCTGTCGGACAACCGCTACGTGATCCTGATGTGCATCAACATGATGCTGTTGTTGCTCGGCACGGTGATGGACATGGCGCCGCTGATCCTGATCCTCACGCCGATTCTGCTGCCGGTGATCCTCGGCATCGGCGTCGACCCGGTGCATTTCGGCATGATCATGCTGGTCAACCTCGGCATCGGCCTGATCACTCCGCCGGTGGGCGCGGTGCTGTTCGTCGGCGCGGCGGTGGGCAAGACCACCATCGAGCGAACCGTGAAGGCCCTGTTGCCGTTCTATGGCGTATTGTTCCTGGTGCTCATGGCCGTGACCTATATTCCGGCACTGTCGTTGTGGCTGCCGGGGGTGGTCCTGTAAAACCCGATCCATCCGACAATGAAGATCAAAAGGTGGGAGCAAGCCCCACCTTTTGATCCCCAGTGTTTGTTCTATTTTCACAGGGCGCAAAACCATGCCTGCAACCCTTATTGAACTACGCGATCAGCTCACCCACCTCACCCTGGCCCCCGACATCGGCGGCAGCATCGTCAACTGGCACGTCACCGCCACCGGACAACCGTTGTTGCGCCACAACGATGAACACGCCCAGTTGCCCGGAAAACTGGGCTGCTACCCGCTGGCGCCCTGGTCCAACCGCATCGCCGAAGGTGGCTTCGACAACCCCGGCGGTTGGCTGGCGCTGGCGCCCAACAGCCTCACCGATCCACTGCCCATCCACGGCTCGGCCTGGCAACAGGCGTGGCAGGTTGTCAGCCAGTCGGCGAATGAAGCGGTGCTTGAAGTGGTCTGCGACACCCCGTTCGCCTATCGGGCGGAGCAGCGGTTCCGCCTGGATCACGGCGAGTTGAGCATGACCTTGCAGGTGACTCACCTGGCGGAAGAAGCCGCCTGGCATGGCTTGGGTTTACATCCCTATTTCCCTCGCGCAACCGGCACACGTTTGCAGGCCAAGGCGACCCACGTGTGGCTGAGCGATGCGTCCAAGCTGCCGACGGGGCTGGCGCCGATTCCGGCGCAATGGGATTTCCAACAGCTCAAGGCCTTGCCGGAAGGCCTGGTAGACAACGGCTTTTGCCAGTGGGACGGACACTGTGTGATCGAACAGCCGGAGTTGGGGTATACGCTGGAGTGCCGGGCCAGTGGCAGCGAGTACTTTTTGCTGTACTGCCCGCCGGGGTTGGGGTTCTTTTGTGTCGAGCCGGTGAGCCATCCGGTGAATGCCCATCACCTGCCGGGCAGGCCAGGCTTGAAGCTGCTTGAACAGGGCCAGTCAACCCACCTCGGATTCACGTTGAAACACACTCCAATTGTGGGAGCGGGCTTGCCCGCGAATGCGGAGGGTCAGTAACACATTTTTCGCCTGACACACCGCCTTCGCGGGCAAGCCCGCTCCCACGCAAGCGCTCTCCCACAGTGACTTCCCAAGCGTGTCAGGGTGGGCTGTTTTTCAGCCGCCCTGCCGTGTCGATACTCACCACCACCGACAACCCAGGCCGCAACCGCTCGCTTTCGGCCTGGTCAGGGTCGACGGTAATCCGCACCGGCACCCGCTGGGCGATCTTCACGAAATTGCCGGTGGCGTTGTCCGCCTGCAACAGGCTGAACTCGGAACCGGTGGCCGGGGAAATGTGCTGCACCGTGCCGCGAAACTTGCGGTGGTTCAGCGCATCCACGGTGAAGGTCACCGGCTGGCCGACCTGCACGTTGTCCATCTGGGTTTCTTTCATGTTGGCGATCACCCACAACTGCGGCGGCACCAGCGCCATCAGTTGGGCGCCGGAATTGACGTAGGCCCCCAGCCGCACACCGATCTGCCCCAGCTGGCCGTCACGCGGTGCGGTGATGCGGGTGTTGGACAGGTCGATGCGCGCCAACTCCACCGCGGCATCGGCGCTGGCCACCGCCGCTTCCAATGAACCGCGATTGACGATCACCGTTTGCAGGTCCTGGCGCGCAATTTCCAGGTTCGCCTGGGCTTGCGCAACGCCGGCGATGGTCTGCGCGTTGGCCGCACGGGTCACGTCCAACTCGCGCCTGGACACCGAGCCGTCGCGGATCAGCTCTTCATTGCGACGCAGGTCGGCGGTGCTTTTACGCGACTGCGCCTCGCTGTCCGCCAAGGCCGCCTGACGCAGCTTGATGGTCGCTTCGGCGCTGTTGCGCTGCTGCACCACGTTGGCCAGCGCGGCTTTCTGCACCGCCAGTTGCGCCAGGGCCTGGTCCAGGCGCTGCCTGTAGATACGGTCATCCAGGCGCACCAGCAGATCGCCGGCCTTCACATACTGGAAGTCCTGCACCGGCACCTCGAACACATAGCCGCTCAGTTGCGGGCCGATGATCGTCACCTGGCCGCGCACCAGGGCATTCTCGGTGGTTTCCACCGCACTGCTGAACGGCGGCAATTGCCAGGCGTACAGCACGATCAGCACACCCACGACGGCAATCGCGGCAAAGCCCAGGGACGAAAGAATGCGCACCCGCAGCGGGCGCAATTCGGTGGGTACGGCACCGGGTGGCGTGCTGCCTTCCGGCGTGGAGGCGATGGCGGTGGTCGTGGTGGTCGAGGGTTCGGTCATGAGGGTGCGCCGCTGGGTTGAACGGGAGGGGCTGCTCGGGTGGTGCTCATCAGCCACAGGCTGCGGATAAAGATCCAGATCATGGTCAGTATCGCGATGATCGCGATCAGCATGAAGACATCGTTGTAAGCCATGACATTCGCTTCGCGGGTCGCCGCCGTGGCCAGGCTGCGAATGCCCATGAGGTTGCGCAGCTCGGGGTCGGCGACCACGCCGCCATAGGCCGAGCTGCCACCGGACACCCGCGCGGCCACACGCGGGTCGAGCAGGGTCAGGTGTTCGACGATCATGCTCGAGTGGTATTTCTCGCGCACCACCTGGAAGGTACCCAGCAACGCCGCGCCGATCAGGCCGCCGAGGTTCTGGCAGATCCCGAACATCACCGAGAAACTCACCAGGTTGCGCGGGTTGGTCAACACGTTTTTGGTGCCCAGCACCATGGTCGGCCCCAGGAAGAACGTACCGCCGAAGCCCAGCAGGAACTGGCTGATATACAGGTTCTGCGGGCGCGTCAGGTTGCTGGAAAAACTGTCCATCACCGAACCCACCGCCATCAGCGCCAGGGAGATGATCAGCGGCATCAGCAGGTGCGCCGGGTTGATCGTCAGTGCGCTGACCGCCAGCCCGGCAACCGCCCCGGCCAGCATCACCAGATAAAGGGTGTGCATCTGCTGGTAGCTCATGTTCAACATCTGCATGAAACCCACCGCGCCGGTGGACTGCTCGGACAGCACCATGCGGATCAGGATCACCGCCAGCGCCAGGCGAATCATCACTCCGCTGCCCAGCCAGCGGGTCATCAGCATCGGGTTGGCGCGGTTATGCTCGATGGCCAGCCCGGCCATGATCAGCACCAGCGAACACGCCGAGGCGATGCCGATCCACGGGGCCTCCAGCCACCAGTCGATGCGCCCCAGCGACAGCACCGCGCACAGCAAGGCCACGCCGCTGGCGAGCAAGGCGAAGGTCAGGAAGTCGAGCTTTTCGAAGGTCTTGAAACGGTCGCCGGGCGGCAACTTGAGCAGGAACACGCAACCCAGGCAGATCAGCGCCATGCCCAGCTCGAACAGGTACAAACCGCGCCACTCGGCGATTTGCAGCAAATCTTCGGAAAACAGCCGTGCCAGGGGCAACGCCAACTGCGCGGTGCCCAGCCCCAGTACCAGTGCCTTCAAGCGCCACTTGGCCGGGAATGCCTGGATCATGTAGTACAAGCCCAGCGAACTCAGCGCCGCGCCGACCATGCCGTGGGCGGCCCGCACCGCAATGGCCGAATTGAGGTCGTTGACGAACAGGTGGCCGAAGGTCACCAGCGCATACAGCACCAGAAACACCTCGGTAAACGCCCGCAAGCCGAACTGCTGGCGAAACTTCACCAGCAGCAGGTTCATGCAGACGTTGGTCATCACATAGGCAGCAGGCAGCCAGGCCATTTCGGCGGTGGTCGCCCCCAGCGCGCCTTGCAGGTATTGCAGGTTGGCGATGACCAGCGCGTTACCCAAGCCCCCGGTGATCGCCACCAGCACGCCCACCAGCGCGAACAGCCAGCGCTTGTGCGTAGGGTGCAGCGGCGTCGACGGCGAACCGGGCAGGCTCGGGCGCTCGTGGGGCTGCCAGGTGTGGGGGGTGTATTTGTCCATTCAATGACTCAGGTAAACCGATACTCAGAGACAGTAAACCTGAGCAGAGTTCATCTTGCCATCATGCGCAAGCATCGATTAGAGCGCCGCCTTGATCAGCATCCCGGCAGCCACCACCACACACAGGCTGGCAAACCCTACTTGCAGCGTCCGCGCCTTGACCCTCGCGCACAGGCGCCGACCGATCAGCATGCCGACGATGCTGGCACCGATGAACATCCAGCCTACCGGTTCGATGCTGACACCCGCATGAAACGCGCCGGCCACGCCAATCAATGAAATCAGGCTGATCACCATCAACGAGGTGGCGACGATGCCGCGCATCTGCACATCGGTGAGTTGCTTGAACGCCGGCACGATCAGAAAACCGCCGCCCACCCCGAGCAGTCCCGACACCGCGCCGGTCACCGCGCCCAACGCGGCCAGGGTGGCGCTGCACTTGGCGGTCCAGGCCAGCCGCCCAGTCTGCTGGTTGAGCATGCAGTTCTTCTGGCCCCACGAAGCGGCGCCATGGTCACTGGGCCCGGCTTCGTTCTTTTCCCGTTGCAGCATGCGCCAGGCCACCAGCACCATCAGCGCGCTGAACAACCCCATCAGCAAGGCTTCGGGCAATTGGTGGGCGACATACACCCCCAATGGCGAGAACAGCCCGCCCAGCAAGGCGATCAGCAACGCGGCACGATAACGCACCAGGCCGTGGCGCAAGCCATCCACCGCCCCCACCGCCGCCGCCGCGCCCACGGCCAGCAGCGACACTGGCGCGGCCTGGGTCATGCTCAGGCCGAGCCCGAGTACCAGCGCCGGCACACTGAGGATGCCGCCGCCGGCGCCCGTCAGGCCCATGACCAGCCCCATCAACACGCCCAACACACTCGCCAGCAGCATTCAGTCCACCTTGCTCAGGCGGGTCAACCACTCGCGGCCCTTGAGCATGCCGTTCCAGTAGAACCACGGCAGCAACGTGGCCTTGAGGAACCACATCGAACGCCGCGCCTGGGTCGGGTCGAGGGGAAAGGTCGGCAGCAGCTTGCCGCCATACCCGAACTCGGCCAGCACCACCTTGCCCTTCTCCACCGTCAGCGGGCAGGAGCCATATCCGTCGTACTTGAGCGGCAGCGGCGCCTGTTTGCGCAGGGCCAGCAGGTTTTCCGCAACCACCACGATCTGCTTGCGCACCGCTGCGGCGGTCTTGGCGTTGGTGGTGCCGCACACATCGCCCAGGCCGAAGATGTGCGGGTAACGCAGGTGTTGCAGGCTGTGGGGGTTCACTTCGCACCAGCCAGCGGCGTCGGCCAACGGGCTCTGGCGGATGAAATCCGGGGAGACTTGCGGCGGGACCACGTGCAGCAGGTCGAAGGATTTTTCCTCGACAGTGACGGTGCCCTCGGCGTCCTTCACCTCGAACCAGGCTTTGCGCGCCGGGCCGTCGACCTTGATCAGGTTGGAGTTGAACGCCAGGCGTGCGTTGTATTTCTCGACGTATTTCATCAGCGGCGGCACAAAGGTCGCGACGCCGAACAGCGCAGCACCGGCCAGGTTGAATTCGACGTCGATAGTGTTCAGCGTCCCCTGTTTGAGCCAGTGGTCGCAGGACAGGTACATGGCCTTCTGCGGCGCGCCCGCGCATTTGATCGGCATGGCCGGCTGGGTGAAGATCGCCTTGCCGCCCTTGAGCTGCTGCACCAACTGCCAGGTGTAGGCGGCGTGCTGGTAGCTGTAGTTGGACGTGACGCCGTGCTGGCCGAGGGTATCTTGCAAGCCCTCGACTTTTTCCCAGGCCAGGCGCAGACCGGGGCAGACGATCAGGTTGTTCCAGGTCACGCGCTGACCGCTGTCGAGCACCAGGGTCTGCTCGTCGGGCAACAATTCGGTGACCGCGGCCTGCACCCAGGCCACGCCATTGGGCAGTACATCGGCCAGGGGGCGCCGGGTCTTTTCCACGGCGTAGGCGCCGCCGCCCACCAGGGTCCAGGCCGGCTGGTAGCAGTGGTAGTCGTTGGGTTCGATCAGGGTGATGTTGAGAGAGGGGTCGCGCTTGAGCAGGCTGGCCAGCAGGCCGATGCCCGCCGAGCCGCCGCCGATGACTACGATATCGCCACTGATGGTCGGTCCCCAGTGTTGGTCATTCATGGTCGATCGCCTTTTTGTTGTGCACACAAGGGGCGTTGCCGGATGGCGTCACGCCCAGCTTTTCATGACCGCGCCGCAGTACAGCCCGGACAGGGTCTTCATCACTTGAATCACTTCGTGGCTGGCCAGCCCGTAGAAAATGTATTTGCCTTCCCGACGGGTGGCGACCAACCCTTCATCGCGCAGGATGCCCAACTGTTGTGACAGCGTGGGCTGGCGTACCCCGGTCATGGTTTCCAGCTCGCCGACGTTGCGCTCGCCCTGGGTCAGCTGGCAGAGGATCAGCAAGCGGTCCTCATTGGCCAGGGCCTTGAGCAAGGAACAGGCTTTGGACGCCGACGCCCGCAACTGCGCGACTTCGCCTTCACTCAGAGTAGATTCCATTTGCCTCGGGTCCTTTGTGTCACTTAAGCTCAAAACATTATGTGTAAATGTAAACTGATTGTAACCCCCTTTTTTCAGGATCAAGGACAGCCGCCATGCCCGCGTTGATTCAAGCCTTTCTGGACGAGGCGTCGTCGACTTACACCTACGTCGTCTATGAGGCGGACGGCGGTCCCTGCGCCATCGTCGACTCGGTGCTCAACTACGACCCCGCCTCCGGGCGCACCGACACCCGCCAGGCCGACACGGTCATCGGGTTTGTGCGCGAACATGGCTTGCAGGTGCAGTGGCTGCTGGAAACCCACGCCCACGCCGACCACTTGTCCGCCGCGCCTTACCTGCGCCGCACCCTGGGCGGCAAGATCGCCATCGGGCAGTCCATCAGCAAGGTGCAGGACGTGTTCAAGCACCTGTTCAACCTGGAACCGGAGTTTCGGGTGGATGGCTCGCAGTTCGATCATTTGTTTGCGCCGGACGAGGTGTTTCATATCGGCAACCTCAAGGCCCAGGCGTTGCACGTGCCGGGGCATACACCGGCGGACATGGCCTATTTGATCGATGACAGGCTGATCCTGGTGGGTGACACTTTGTTCATGCCCGACGTCGGCACCGCCCGTTGCGACTTCCCGGGAGGCGATGCGCGACAGTTGTACGCGTCGATGCGCAAGTTGCTGGCCTTTGCGCCGGAAACCGAACTGTACGTTTGCCACGACTACCCGCCCGAAGGCCGCGCGGCGAAATGTCTGACGACCGTGGGCGAACAGCGCGCGGGAAATATCCATGTGCATGACGGCGTGGATGAAGCCGCGTTTGTCGAAATGCGCACCCGGCGGGATGCCGGATTGGGCATGCCGACGCTGTTGCTGCCGGCGATCCAGGTGAATGTGCGGGCGGGGAATATGCCGCCGGCGGAAGACAACGGCGTTGTCTACCTCAAGATCCCCCTCAACCAACTTTGAAATGTTGGAACCTGTTGGGTTTCAGCTACCCAGGCTGATGCCATTGGCCGGCAACGGCAGCGCGGTCTTGTAGCGCACCTGTTTCAAGGCAAAGCTCGACCGAATGTTCGCCACCCCCGGCACCTTGGTCAGAAAGTCCATCATGAAGCGCTCCAGCGACTGGATCGTCGGCACCAGCACCCGGATCAGGTAGTCCGGGTCGCCGGCCATCAGGTAGCACTCCATCACTTCCGGCCGGTCGGCAATCGCGCCTTCGAACTGCTGCAGCGCCAGCTCGTTCTGTTTTTCCAGGCTGACGTGGATGAACACGTTGACATGCAGCCCCAGTAAATCGGCATCCAGCAGCGTGACCTGGTCGCGGATCAGGCCCAGTTCTTCCATGGCTTTGACCCGGTTGAAACACGGCGTGGGCGACAGGTTCACCGAACGCGCCAGGTCGGCGTTGGTGATGCGGGCATTCTCCTGCAAGGCATTGAGAATGCCGATATCGGTACGGTCCAGTTTGCGCATGAGACAAAATCACCTGTTTATTATGTTTATGCAGTTTTTTTATCCGCAAATGAGCGCAAGCGCAACGAAACACAGATAAATATTCTTCTACGCCCCGCCTATGATTGTTGTAGGACAAGATTTCCCCTACCCGGGGACTGACTGTCAGCTAGCGCGCCCACTACAAGAAATTCACAAGATAGAGCGTAGAAAGCCATGACTCAGCAGTACGAACCGCTGCGCCTGCACGTCCCTGAACCCTCGGGACGACCAGGTTGCAAGACCGACTTTACCTACCTGCGCCTCACCGACGCCGGTAGCGTGCGCAAACCCGCCATCGACGTAGAACCCGCCGACACCGCCGACCTGGCCCGTGGCCTGATCCGCGTACTCGACGACCAGGGCCAGGCCCTGGGGCCGTGGGCCGAAGGTGTTCCGGGCGAGGTCATGCGCACAGGCATGCGCGCGATGCTCAAGACGCGCATCTTCGACAACCGCATGGTGGTCGCCCAACGCCAGAAAAAAATGTCGTTCTACATGCAGAGCCTCGGCGAAGAAGCCATCGGCAGTGCCCAGGCCCTGGCCCTGAACATCGACGACATGTGCTTCCCCACCTACCGCCAGCAAAGCATCCTGATGGCCCGCGACGTACCGCTGGTCGACCTGATCTGCCAACTGCTGTCCAACGAGCGCGATCCGCTCAAGGGGCGCCAGTTGCCGATCATGTACTCGGTCAAGGACGCCGGCTTCTTCACGATTTCCGGCAACCTCGCCACCCAATTCGTACAAGGTGTGGGCTGGGGCATGGCTTCGGCGATCAAGGGCGACACCAAGATCGCCTCGGCCTGGATCGGCGACGGCGCCACTGCTGAATCCGACTTTCACACCGCCCTCACCTTCGCCCACGTGTACCGCGCGCCGGTGATCCTCAACGTGGTCAACAACCAGTGGGCCATCTCCACCTTCCAGGCCATTGCCGGCGGCGAAGCCACCACTTTCGCCGGACGCGGCGTAGGGTGCGGTATCGCCTCCCTGCGCGTGGACGGCAACGACTTCATCGCGGTGTACGCCGCCTCCGCCTGGGCCGCCGAGCGTGCGCGCCGCAACCTGGGCCCGACCCTGATCGAATGGGTCACCTACCGCGCCGGCCCGCATTCCACCTCGGACGATCCATCCAAATACCGTCCCGCCGACGACTGGAGCCACTTCCCGCTGGGCGACCCGATTGCCCGCCTCAAGCAGCACCTGATCAGAATTGGCCAGTGGTCCGAAGAGGAACATGCGGCGGTCAGTGCCGAGCTGGAAGCCGAAGTGATTGCCGCGCAGAAACAGGCCGAACAGTTCGGCACCCTCGCCGGCGGCCAGATTCCAAGCGCCGCGACCATGTTCGAAGACGTTTACAAAGAGATGCCGGAGCACTTGAAGCGCCAGCGTCAGGAGTTGGGGATCTGACCATGAACGATCACAACAACAGTATCGAATTGGAAACCGCCATGACCACGACCACCATGACCATGATCCAGGCGCTGCGCTCGGCCATGGATGTGATGCTCGACCGTGACGACAATGTGGTGGTGTTCGGCCAGGACGTGGGTTACTTCGGCGGCGTGTTCCGCTGCACCGAGGGCCTGCAGGGCAAGTACGGCAGCTCGCGGGTCTTCGACGCTCCGATTTCCGAAAGCGGCATCATCGGCGTGGCCGTGGGCATGGGCGCCTATGGCCTGCGCCCGGTGGCCGAAATCCAGTTCGCCGACTACGTCTACCCCGCCACCGACCAGATCATCTCCGAAGCCGCACGCCTGCGGTATCGCTCCGCCGGCCAGTTCACCGCGCCATTGACCATGCGCATGCCCTGCGGCGGCGGTATCTACGGCGGCCAGACCCACAGCCAGAGCATCGAAGCGGTGTTCACCCAGGTCTGCGGCCTGCGCACAGTGATGCCGTCCAATCCCTACGACGCCAAGGGCCTGCTGATCGCGTCCATCGAAAACGATGACCCGGTGATCTTCCTGGAGCCCAAGCGCCTGTACAACGGCCCGTTCGACGGCCATCACGACCGTCCGGTAACACCGTGGTCGAAACACCCGCAGGCGCAAGTGCCGGACGGTTACTACACCGTGCCGCTGGACGTGGCCGCCATCGTGCGTCCGGGTTCAGCCGTGACCGTGCTGACCTACGGCACCACCGTGTATGTGTCGCAAGTGGCGGCCGAAGAAACCGGCATCGACGCCGAAGTCATCGACCTGCGCAGCCTGTGGCCGCTGGACCTGGACACCATCGTCAAGTCGGTGAAAAAGACCGGCCGTTGCGTGGTCGTGCATGAAGCCACCCGCACCTGCGGTTTTGGTGCCGAGCTGGTATCGCTGGTGCAGGAACACTGCTTCCACCACCTGGAAGCGCCGATCGAGCGCGTGACCGGCTGGGACACCCCCTACCCGCACGCGCAAGAGTGGGCGTATTTCCCAGGGCCGTCCCGAGTGGGTGCGGCGTTGAAACGGGTCATGGAGGTCTGAATGGGCACGCACGTTATCAAGATGCCGGACATCGGCGAAGGCATCGCGGAAGTTGAGCTGTCGGTGTGGCATGTGAAGGTCGGTGACCTGGTGGTGGAAGACCAGGTGCTGGCGGATGTGATGACCGACAAGGCGATGGTGGATATTCCCTCGCCGGTGCACGGCAAAGTCATTTCCCTCGGCGGCGAGCCGGGCGAAGTCATGGCCGTGGGCAGCATTCTGATCAGCATCGAAGTGGAAGGCGCCGGCAACGCCAAGGAAGCCCTCGCCGTGAAGGAAGCGGTGAAGGCGGCACCGGTGGTTGAAGCCAAACCCGCGCCGGCGAAGGTCGAAAGCAAACCGGCTCCGGTTGTCGAAGCCAAGGCCCCCGTGGCCCGCGCGGCTGACGAACGCCCCTTGGCCTCTCCTGCCGTGCGCAAGCACGCACTGGACGCCGGCATTCAGTTGCGCCTGGTCCAGGGCACGGGCCCGGCGGGCCGGATTCTGCATGAAGACCTGGAGACTTACCTGCTCCAGGGCCCGGCAAAAACCAGCTCGGCGGCCAACCCCTACGCCGAGCGCAACAGCGAAGAACAGATCCCGGTGATCGGCATGCGCCGCAAGATCGCCCAGCGCATGCAGGACGCCACCCAGCGTGCCGCGCACTTCAGTTATGTAGAAGAAGTCGACGTCACCGCCCTCGACGAACTGCGCGTGCACCTCAACGAGAAGCACGGTGCGACACGCGGCAAGCTGACCCTGCTGCCGTTCATCATGCGGGCGATGGTCGTGGCCTTGCGCGAGTTTCCCCAGATCAACGCGCGTTATGACGACGAAGCCCAGGTCATCACCCGCCTCGGCGCGGTGCACGTTGGGGTCGCGACCCAGAGCGATGTGGGCCTGATGGTGCCAGTGGTGCGCCACGCCGAAGCCCGCAGCCTGTGGGGCAACGCCGAAGAAATCACCCGCCTGGCCAACGCTGCGCGCAAGGGCAAGGCCAGCCGCGACGAGCTCTCGGGCTCCACCATTACCCTGACCAGCCTGGGTGCCTTGGGCGGTATCGTCAGCACACCGGTGCTGAACCTGCCGGAAGTGGCCATCGTCGGCGTCAACCGCATTGTCGAGCGGCCCATGGTGATCAAGGGCCAGATCGTGGTGCGCAAGATGATGAACCTCTCCAGCTCGTTCGATCACCGGGTGGTCGACGGCATGGATGCGGCGCAATTCATCCAGGCCATTCGCGGCCTGCTCGAACAACCCGCCAGCCTGTTTCTGGAGTAAGGCATGTCTGAGACATTGAACACTACGCTGCTGATCATCGGCGGCGGTCCTGGCGGCTATGTGGCAGCCATTCGCGCCGGCCAGCTGGGCATCCCGACGATTCTGGTGGAGGGCCAGGCGCTGGGCGGTACCTGCTTGAACATCGGCTGCATTCCGTCCAAGGCACTGATTCATGTGGCCGAGCAGTTCCAGCAAACCCTGCATCACAGCCAGGGTTCGAAACTGGGCATCAACGTGGCGCCGCCGAGCCTGGACATCGGCAAGAGCGTGGAATGGAAAGACGGCATCGTTGACCGCCTGACCAGCGGTGTTGCGGCGTTGCTGAAAAAGCACAAGGTGCAGGTGATCCACGGCTGGGCCAAGGTGGTGGACGGCAAGACCGTCGACGTCGGTGACCAGCGCATCCACTGCGAGCACCTGCTGTTGGCCACCGGTTCCACCAGCGTCAACCTGCCAATGCTGCCGATTGGCGGACCGATCATTTCCTCCACCGAAGCCCTGGCACCGAAAAGCGTGCCCAAGCGCCTGATCGTGGTGGGTGGCGGCTACATCGGCCTGGAACTGGGCATTGCCTACCGCAAGCTGGGCGCCGAAGTGAGTGTGGTCGAGGCGCAGGAGCGCATCCTGCCGGCCTACGATGGCGAACTGACTGCGCCAGTGGCCGACTCCCTCAAGCAACTGGGAGTCAAGCTGTACCTCAAGCACAGCGTCACCGGGTTTGCCGATGGCCAGTTGCAAGTGCGTGACCCGAACGGCGACACCCTGTCGCTGGCCACCGACCAGGTGCTGGTGGCCGTGGGTCGCAAACCCAACACCCAGGGCTGGAACCTCGAAGCGCTGAACCTGGAGATGAACGGTTCGGCGATCCGGATCGACAGCCGTTGCCAGACCAGCATGCGCAACGTGTACGCCATCGGCGACCTGAGCGGCGAGCCGATGCTGGCGCACCGGGCCATGGCCCAGGGCGAAATGGTCGCCGAACTGATCAGCGGTCTGTCCCGCGAGTTCAACCCCGCCGCGATCCCGGCGGTGTGCTTCACCGACCCGGAACTGGTGGTGGTCGGCAAGACCCCGGACGAAGCCCGGGCGGCAGGCCTGGACTGCATCGTGGCGAGTTTCCCGTTCATGGCCAATGGCCGGGCGATGACCCTGGAATCGAAAAGCGGCTTTGTGCGCGTGGTCGCGCGGCGGGACAACCACCTGATCGTCGGCTGGCAGGCGGTGGGGGTCGGCGTGTCCGAGCTGTCCACGGCATTTGGGCTGAGCCTGGAAATGGGCTCGCGCCTGGAAGACGTGGCCGGCACCATCCACGCCCACCCGACCCTGGGTGAGGCGGTGTTGGAGGCCGCGTTGAAAGCATTGGGCCACGCGCTGCACCTGTAAAACCGCAGTCCATGTGGGAGCGGGCTTGCTCGCGAATGCGGTGGATCAGTCAATGAATCTGATGACTGA
>NZ_JBSVVZ010000018.1:0-94280 GCF_054071875.1 Pseudomonas sp. SDO524_S393
GATAGGCGGCACGGTCAAAATGTGGGAGCTGGCTTGCCTGCGATGGCGTCCTTGACTACACCGAAAAGCCGTCAGCCAGCACCCGGCACATTCGGCCAAAGGTCCGCGACCAGAAACAACCGCTCCGCTTCCTCCCAATCCTCACCCACCTGAACCATCCGCACCAGCAATTGCGCCGGCGCCATGGGGTCCAGATTCGCCAGCCAGCCGTGCATGCGCTCCTCGCTCCAGACTTCATCCGCCAGGTAATGCGCCGGTGCCAGCCATGCATGCCGGGGCAGCGGTTGCCAGCGGCCTGCCGGGCTGTCGGCGACGAAAGCCGGCCAGTCACGCTGATGCAGCCAGCGCCCACGCAGGTGCTGAGAGTGTGCACCGATGGGCGCTTCGGCCCGGCCGGGCCAGGGATAGAGCAGGTAGCCGCCCAACCATAAATGCGCATCGAATTGCTGGATATCCAGGGCAGCCAGCGCCTCACGGCTTTCCGGCCGCATTGAAATCGGCAGTTGATGCTGCGCCAGATGCGCCAGCTTGCGGTCCAGCCGGTCGTGACAGCCCGGCCCCAGCCATTGCGCCGTGTCCTGACCGTTGCCATCCTGGGGCCCGAGGTAAAGTTTGATCGCCAATTCCAGGTGGTGCACGCCGTCGCGATCACGCAGCAGCATGTCCAGTTCGCCAAGGGTATGCCCGGCGCGGCGGATCGGCAGGTTGGCGGCCAGTAATTCCACGCCCGGTGCATGCTGCACGGCGAACTGCCACAGGCGCTCGTAATACAGGCCCAGGCGCCGGGTGCGTGACAGGCTTAGCCACTGCTGCAAGGTGCTGCTGTCCTGGTCGAGCTGGCGCAGCCAGCGTTCGAGGCGATCCGGGGCCTGCACCCAGTCGCTGCCGGCCAGCGGATGGCGCTGCGGCCAGGGTGTCTGCGCGAGCATCGGCGGGGCGAGCATCACCCACGCCAGGTCGCGCACCTCGGGGTGGCGCAGTTGGCGGGGCAGGTTGTGCAGATCGGGGAACACAGTCATGGTCCGAGCATAGCCGTTTAACCTGTGTGTGGGTGGCTGAGAACCGTTGTCATCAAGCCTTCACGGCGACAAAGGGTTTTGCCTGACGCGGCCTTTCGCCCATAATCCTTCTTTTTGCCACGCCCCGAATCCCGCAGGAGCCCCATGGAGCAATTTCGCAATATCGGCATCATCGGTCGCCTGGGCAGTACCCAGGTGCTGGACACCGTCCGCCGACTGAAAAAATTCCTGCTCGAGCGCCACCTGCATGTGATCCTCGAAGACACCATCGCTGAAATTCTCCCGGGCCACGGCCTGCAGACCTCGTCGCGCAAGATGCTCGGCGAAGTGTGCGACATGGTGATTGTGGTGGGGGGCGACGGCAGCCTGCTGGGCGCCGCCCGTGCGCTGGCGCGGCATAATGTGCCGGTGCTGGGGATCAACCGGGGCAGCCTGGGGTTCCTTACGGACATCCGGCCCGATGAGCTGGAAGTCGAAGTAGCCAAGGTGCTCGATGGCCACTATCTGGTGGAAAACCGCTTCCTGCTCCAGGCCGAAGTGCGCCGCCACGGCGAAGCCATCGGTCAGGGGGACGCGCTGAACGACGTGGTGCTGCACCCGGGCAAATCCACCCGGATGATCGAGTTCGAGCTGTACATCGACGGCCAGTTCGTGTGCAGCCAGAAGGCCGACGGCCTGATCGTCGCCACGCCGACCGGCTCAACCGCCTACGCGCTGTCGGCGGGCGGCCCGATCATGCATCCCAAGCTGGATGCCATTGTGATCGTGCCGATGTACCCCCATATGTTGTCCAGCCGACCCATTGTGGTCGACGGCAACAGTGAGCTGAAAATCGTGGTGTCCAAAGACATGCAGATCTACCCGCAGGTGTCCTGCGATGGCCAAAACCACTTCACCTGCGCCCCCGGTGACACCATCACCGTGAGCAAGAAGGCGCAGAAGCTGCGGCTGATCCATCCGCTGGACCATAACTACTACGAAGTGTGCCGCACCAAGCTGGGCTGGGGCAGCCGCTTGGGGGGTGGAGGCGACTGATGCTCGATCCCGCGCGTAGCTACGACCTGATTGGTGACGTGCACGGTTGCGCTCATACCCTCGAGCACTTGCTCGACCGGTTGGGTTACCACAAGCAGGGCGGCGTGTGGCGCCACCCGTCGCGGATGGCGGTGTTCCTCGGCGATATCATCGACCGGGGCCCGCGTATCCGCGAGGCGCTGCATATCGTCCATGACATGGTCGAGGCCGGTCAGGCGCTGTGCATCATGGGCAACCATGAGTTCAATGCACTGGGTTGGACCACGCCGGCACCGCCGGGCAGCGGTCGGCAGTTCGTGCGAGAGCATACGCCACGCCATGCGCGCCTGATCCATGAAACCCTGACGCAATTCGAGCAGCATCCGGCTGACTGGCATGACTTCCTCGGCTGGTTCTATGACATGCCGCTGTTCGTCGACGCCGGTCGCTTCCGGGTGGTGCATGCGTGCTGGGATGCCGGCGTGATCGAGCCGCTGCGTGCAATTTTTCCCGATGGCTGCATCGACCCGCACTTTGTGCAAGCGGCCGCGGTGCCCGGCAGTTTTGCCTGCAATGCGTTCGACCGCCTGCTGCGCGGCACCGACATGCGCCTGCCGGATGGCCTGACGCTGACGGGTGGCGATGGCCTGACGCGTTCGTTTTTCCGTACCAAGTTCTGGGAAGACGACCCCAAGACCTACGGCGATATCGTCTTTCAACCGGACGCCCTGCCGGAGCCGGTGGCGCGCATGCCGTTGTCGTCCACCGAAAAGAACACATTGCTGCGCTACGGTGTCGACGAGCCGTTGCTGTTCGTCGGCCACTACTGGCGCAGCGGCAAACCGGCGCCGATCCGTCCGAACCTGGCCTGCCTGGACTACAGCGCGGTGCTGTACGGCAAGCTGGCGGCGTATCGCCTGGACCAGGAAACGCGCCTGGACCCGAATAAATTCGTGTGGGTCGACGTCGAGCGGCCCGAGGTCATTCAATGAGTGCCGTGGCTGTATTGCGCCTGCCCCTGAGCGTCGACCTGGGCGGCTTCGTCCAACTGCTGCAACGCATGCAAGTGCCCCATCGCGTCAGCGAGGAGTCGGGCGAGCAGGTGTTGTGGGTACCGGAAAACCTCAGCGACGACGTGCGTGTGTTGTACCAGCGGTTTCCTGCCGGTGACCCGGAGCAGCAATTGGACATTCCCGAACAGGCGCCGGTGACGCGTCCGAGTTTTGTGCAGCAACTGCGGCACAGTCCGGTCACGGCGCTGGTGTTGCTGGCGAGCATCCTCGTAGGGGCGTTGACGCTGCTGGGTGAAAACCTGCAAACCATGGCCTGGCTGACCTTTCTGCCGTTTCGCGTGATGGGCGAGTACATCCAGTTCACGTCGCTGGCCGACAGCCTGGCGTCAGGGCAGTGGTGGCGGTTGGTCACGCCGATGCTGATCCACTTCGGCATCCTGCACCTGGCCATGAACGGCATGTGGTACTGGGAGTTGGGCCGGCGCATCGAAGTGCGCCAAGGCAGTATCAACCTGCTGGGCCTGACCCTGTTGTTCAGCCTGGTTTCCAATTACGCACAATACGCCTACGGCGGCCCGAGCCTGTTTGGCGGGTTGTCCGGCGTGTTGTACGGCCTGCTCGGGCATTGCTGGATTTTTCAATTATTGTCGCCCAACCCAGCCTACCGTCTGCCTCGCGGGGTGCTGGCGATGATGCTGATCTGGCTGGTGCTGTGCATGTCGGGGCTGATCTCCATGATCGGTTTCGGCGAAATCGCCAACGCGGCTCATCTGAGCGGCTTGCTTATCGGTTGCCTGACGGGTTTGCTGGGCGGGTTGTACAACCGCCGCAAAGCCGCCCTTTGATAGAAGGAAGCGTCTTATGACCTCTTTTGCTGAAATGATCGAAAACATCACGCCGGATATCTACGAGAGCCTCAAGCTCGCCGTGGAAATCGGCAAATGGTCCGATGGCCGCAAGCTCACCGCCGAGCAGCGCGAGCTGTCCCTGCAGGCGGTAATCGCCTGGGAGATCCAGAATCTGCCGGAAGACCAGCGCACCGGCTACATGGGGCCGCAGGAATGCGCGTCCAAGTCGGCGCCAATTGCGAACATCCTGTTCAAGTCGGATGCGATCCATTGATTGAAATTGGTCGCGGTGCTGTCAGCAAGATGTCGGCGCAACTCGGTGAGCCGACCGTTCAATATGCGTTTCGCCTGGGTGATGCCGAGGTGCCGGTCAATCCGTTGATCGGTACTCACGTGCGCCTCGAATATCTGGGGGCCATCCATTGCAGCCATTGCGGGCGCAAGACCAAAACCAGCTTCAGCCAGGGGTATTGCTACCCCTGCATGACCAAGCTGGCCCAGTGCGACCTGTGCATCATGAGCCCGGAGCGTTGCCACTACGACGCCGGCACGTGCCGCGAGCCGTCCTGGGGCGAGAAGTTCTGCATGACCGATCACGTGGTCTACCTGGCCAATTCGTCGGGGATCAAGGTCGGCATCACCCGCGCCACCCAACTGCCCACCCGCTGGCTGGATCAGGGCGCGAGCCAGGCGCTGCCGATCATGCGCGTAGCGACTCGCCAGCAGTCGGGTTTCGTTGAAGACCTGTTTCGTAGCCAGGTGGCCGACAAGACCAACTGGCGCGCGCTGCTCAAGGGGGACGCTGCGTCGGTGGACCTCAAGCACGTGCGTGATGAGCTTTTCGCCGCCTGCGCCGAAGGCCTGTTGGGCTTGCAGGAGCGCTTCGGCCTACAGGCCATCCAGCCTGTGACCGACATCGAACCGCTCGAAATCCGCTACCCGGTAGAGCAATATCCGGCCAAGATCGTCAGTTTCAACCTGGACAAGAACCCGATTGCCGAAGGCACGCTGCTGGGGATCAAGGGCCAATACCTGATCTTCGATACCGGCGTGATCAATATTCGTAAGTACACGGCCTACCAGCTCGCCGTGCATCAGTAGAAGGATGCCACCCATGCGCACCGAACAACCGAAGATGATTTACCTGAAGGACTATCAGGCGCCGGACTACCTGATCGAAGAGACGCACCTGACCTTCGAGTTGTTCGAGGACCACAGCCTGGTTCACGCGCAATTGGTGATGCGCCGCAACCCCGAGCGTGGCGCGGGCTTGCCACCCTTGGTGCTGGATGGTCAGCAACTTGAGCTGTTGAGCGTCAATCTGGCCGATCAGGCACTGACGGCCGAAGATTATCAACTGACCGACAGTCACCTGACGGTGCATCCCAAGAGTGAGACTTTTACCCTGGATACCACGGTAAAAATCCATCCGGAAACCAACACCGCCCTGGAGGGCCTGTACAAATCCGGCAGCATGTTCTGCACCCAGTGCGAGGCCGAGGGGTTCCGCAAGATCACTTATTACCTCGACCGCCCGGATGTGATGAGCACGTTCACCACCACGGTGATTGCCGAGCAGCATCGCTACCCGATCCTGTTGTCCAACGGCAACCCGATTGCCAGCGGGCCGGGTGAAGACGGTCGTCATTGGGCGACTTGGGAAGACCCGTTCAAGAAACCGGCGTACCTGTTCGCGCTGGTGGCGGGTGACCTTTGGTGCGTCGAAGATACCTTCACCACCATGACTGATCGTGAAGTCGCGCTGCGTATCTACGTCGAACCGGAAAACATCGACAAGTGCCAGCACGCCATGACCAGCCTGAAGAAGTCCATGCGCTGGGACGAAGAAACCTATGGCCGCGAGTACGACCTCGACATATTCATGATCGTTGCCGTGAATGACTTCAACATGGGCGCCATGGAAAACAAGGGGCTGAACATCTTCAATTCCAGCGCCGTGCTGGCCCGCGCCGAAACCGCCACCGACGCCGCGCACCAGCGTGTCGAGGCGATCGTTGCCCACGAATACTTCCACAACTGGTCGGGCAACCGGGTGACCTGCCGCGACTGGTTCCAGTTGTCGCTCAAGGAAGGTTTCACCGTGTTTCGTGATTCGGGTTTTTCCGCCGACATGAACTCGGCCACGGTCAAGCGCATCCAGGACGTGGCGTACCTGCGCACCCACCAGTTCGCCGAAGACGCCGGCCCCATGGCTCACGCCGTGCGCCCGGACAGTTTTATCGAGATCTCCAACTTCTACACCCTGACCGTGTACGAAAAGGGTTCGGAAGTGGTCGGCATGATCCACACCTTGCTGGGTGCCGACGGTTTCCGCAAAGGCAGCGACCTGTATTTCGAGCGTCATGATGGCCAGGCCGTGACTTGCGACGACTTCGTCAAAGCCATGGAGGACGCCAACGGTGCCGACCTGACGCAGTTCAAGCGTTGGTACAGCCAGGCCGGCACCCCGCGACTGGTGGTCAGCGAGTCCTACGATGCTGCGGCCAAAACCTACAGCCTGACTTTCCGCCAAAGCTGCCCGCAAACCCCGGACAAGGTGGAAAAACTGCCGTTCGTGATCCCGGTGGAATTGGGCCTGCTGGACGGGAAGGGCGCCGGTATCGCGCTGCGCCTGGCCGGTGAAGCCGCGGCGGGTGGTGCGTCTCGTGTGATTTCGGTGACTGAAGCCGAGCAGACCTTCACCTTCGTGGACATTGCCGAGCAGCCATTGCCTTCGTTGCTGCGCGGATTCTCGGCACCGGTGAAACTGAGCTTCCCCTACAACCGCGACCAACTGATGTTCCTGATGCAGCACGACAGCGACGGCTTCAACCGTTGGGATGCTGGCCAGCAGTTGTCGGTGCAGGTGTTGCAGGAATTGATCGCGCAGCATCAGGCGGGCCAACCACTGAAGCTGGATCAGCGCCTGATCGACGCGCTGCGCACGGTATTGAGCGACGATAGCCTGGATCAGGCGATGGTCGCGGAAATGCTGTCGTTGCCAAGCGAAGCGTACCTGACTGAAATCAGTGAGGTGGCGGATGTGGACGCCATTCACGCCGCCCGCGAGTTTGCCCGCAAGCAACTGGCGGACAATCTGCATGAAGCGCTGTGGTTGCGATACCAGGCCAATCGCGAGCTGTCCAGGCAGACGCCGTACGTCGCCGCGGCCGAGCATTTCGCCCGTCGCGCATTGCAGAACATCGCGTTGTCGTACTTGATGCTCAGCGGCAAGCCGGAAGTGTTGGCGGCGACCATCGAGCAGTTCGACACCAGTGACAACATGACCGAGCGCCTGACCGCACTGGCGGTGCTGGTGAATTCGCCGTTCGAGGCAGAGAAGGCCCAGGCGCTGGCCGTGTTTGCCGAGAACTTCAAGGACAACCCGTTGGTCATGGACCAGTGGTTCAGCGTGCAGGCCGGCAGTGTCTTGCCGGGCGGTCTGGCGCGGGTCAAGGCGCTGATGGAACATTCGGCGTTCAACATCAAGAACCCGAACAAGGTGCGCGCGCTGATCGGCGCGTTTGCCGGGCAGAACCTGATCAACTTCCATGCGGCGGACGGCTCGGGCTATCGCTTCCTGGCGGACCTGGTGATCCAGCTCAATGCCTTCAACCCGCAGATCGCTTCGCGTCAATTGGCGCCGCTGACCCGCTGGCGCAAATACGACAGCGCACGTCAGGCGCTGATGAAAGCTGAGCTGGAGCGCATCCGTGCGTCCGGCGAACTGTCGAGCGATGTGTTCGAGGTCGTCAGCAAGAGCCTTGTGTAGTGAGCGGGCTTGCCCGCGCTGGGTTGCGAAGCAGCCCCCAACCCGGACAATGCGGCATACCTGAAAGAACCCATGGGTTCGAATGGGGCCGCTTCGCAGCCCAGCGCAGGACAAGCCTGCTCACCACAAAGGGTCTCGGCGGCCCTGAAAAATATCTCAACGTGCACTGCCTCTGTAGTGAGCGGGCTTGCCCGCGCTGGGTTGCGAAGCGACCCCAATAAGACCGCTGCGTGACTGCTGACAGGACGAGCCTGCTCACCACACGGCCAGTGGCGCTGATTTCTCAGTGGCCTGTTCAGGCCGTTTTTTTGCGCTCAAATAACCGGCGGTCGCGGTGTATCCAGGCCGATGTCGAGAGGGAAACGTTCGGCGATAATGCCGTGCGGCACGCCCAGCGGGATGGCGCTGGCGATGTCCAGGCGCGTGACTTGTTCGGCGGATAATTGCACGGTCAAGGCACCGAGGGTGGCGTCCAACTGGGCGCGGGTTCGTGAGCCGAGGATCGGGATCAGTGTGGTGGTCGAACGGCGCGCCTTTTCTCTCAGCCAGGCAATCGCGACATGGGTAGGGGTGGCGTCCAGTTCGGCGGCCACGGCGAGGAGGGCGTCGAGCACGGCGGTTTCACGTGCACTCTTCTCGGCGTGGACCAGTATGCCCAGTTTGCTGGCGCGGTCGTCGCCCTGGCTTTCACGGTATTTACCGGTAAGGAAACCACCGCCCAGTGGCGACCACAGTGTGGCGCCCAGACCCAATGCTTCAGCCATCGGCAACAGTTCGCGGTCGGCGCTGCGCTCGACGAGGCTGTACTCCACCTGGATGCCGATGATGGGTGCGAAGCCGCGTATTTCGGCCAGCAGATCGGCGCGGGCGATGCGCCAGGCGGGGAAGTTGGAGAGGCCTGCGTAGTGGATCTTGCCGGCGCGTACCAAGTCGTCGAGGCCGCGCAGAATCTCTTCCATGGGCGTGACGTTGTCGCTCATGTGCGTCCACAGCAGGTCGATACGATCGGTATTCAGACGCTTGAGGCTTTCCTCCACCGAGCGCACCAGGTTTTTGCGGTTGTTGCCCACCCGCAGGGTGCCGTCATCGGAAGGTTGGGTGCGCAAGGTGTACTTGGTGGCCACCACCAGGTTGTCGCGTTCCGAGGCGATAAATTCCCCCAAGAGCTTTTCGGCCTGGCCGAACTGATAGCCGTTGGCGGTATCGAGGAAATTGCCGCCGGCCTCAAGGAAACCGTCGAACATCGCCTTGGCTTCATCGCGTTCGGCGCCATGGCCCCAGCCCGTGCCGAAATTACCGGTGCCCAGGGCCAGTTCGGAAACCTGCAGACCGCTGCGGCGGCCAAAGACTTTATTGCGCATGCATAGACTCCTGACAGATCGACTCGATTAAATGTTTAGCAACATGTAATTAATATGATCGCGCTCATTTATTCCGTCAAGGGGCATTTTGACTACTGACATTTCCTGACAGGGGCCTCTGTTAAGCTGCGCCATCTTTTCCGTTCAGGTGGCTTCCACGTGTCGCGTACCACTCGTCTATTGACCTTGCTTCAGGCTCTGCGCGGCAAGAAACGTCCGGTCACTGCGGCTGTACTGGCGGCGCAGCTGGAGGTGTCCGAGCGCACCCTGTATCGCGACATCGCCGAATTGACCGCGTTGGGCGCGCCGATCTTCGGCGAGGCGGGTGTCGGCTATGTGCTGCGCAGCGGGCTGTTCCTGCCGCCGTTGATGCTCAACGCCGAAGAGACCGAGGCCATCGTGCTGGGCCTGCGCTACGTCGACCAGCGCGGGGATGATGTGCTGAGCCGCGCCGCTGCCAATGCCCTGGCGAAAATCGCCGACGTACTCGACCCCGTGGCCCAGGAAGCCCTGCGCAACCCCACGGTGCTGCCGGGCCCGCCGGGATTCGGCTACCCGGAAAACCGCGTACCGCTCAATGTGTTTCGGGATGCCATTCGCAGTCAGGACAAGTTGCACATCGATTACGCAGACGCCAGCCAGACCCAGAGCCAGCGGCTGATCTGGCCCCTGGCGCTGGGCTTTCTCAATGAGGTGCGAGTGATCGTGGCCTGGTGCGAATTGCGCGGTGCCTACCGCACCTTTCGTACCGACCGTGTGGCTTCGGCCGACGCCCAGGGCGAGCGCTATCCGGGGCGACGCAGCGACCTGTTGCGCAGCTGGCGCAAGTTGATGGAGCAGAACGAATCCGGCCCGTTCACTCCTGACAAAAACTGACACACCGCTGATTTAGCATGGCGCCACAAATGATCAAAAAAAGGAGCTGTGCCATGTCTCAACCAGAACTGGCCCCGGCCATCGTGGCCTATATCGCGGCGGCCAATGCGGGCGACACTTCGGCGATTCCCCAGTGCTTTGCCGAGGATGCCAACGTGTTCGATGAAGGGCAGCATCAGGTCGGTGCGGCAGCCATTGCTCGCTGGATGGAGGACACCGGGCGCCGTTATCAACCGCGTGTCGAAGTGCTCAACGTGCAGCATCGCACGGGCAAAGTACTGGTCAGCAATATCGTGTCCGGCAACTTCCCTGGCAGCCCGTTGGAACTGCGCTATACCTTTCGCCTGAATGAGCAGGGCAAGATTTCGCGGCTGGATATCTCCCTGTAAGTCATACTGGCAGGCATGACTTTCGACTCGCCTCTCGCCGCTTATCAATATGCCATCTCCCAACAGGGCTTCGTGACCGATGATGCTCAGCGTCAGGCGGTGGAAGTCTTGCAGGCGTGTCACCAGGCGTTGCATCAGGGCGGTTCGGCGATCCATGGTGTCTACCTGTGGGGCCCGGTAGGGCGGGGCAAGACCTGGTTGATGGATCAGTTCTACCAGAGCCTGCGCGTGCCTGCGCGGCGTCAGCATTTTCATCATTTCATGGGTTGGGTACACCAGCGCTCGTTCCAGCTCACCGGTGTTCAGGACCCGTTGCGGGTGCTGGCTCGAGAGCTGAGCCAGGCAGTGAGCGTGCTGTGTTTCGACGAGTTGTTCGTCAATGACATCGGTGATGCGATCATCCTGGGCCGGTTGTTTCAGGTGATGTTCGAGGAAGGTGTGATGATGGTTTGCACGTCCAATCAGCCTCCTGGTCAGCTATATGCCGATGGTTTCAACCGTGAGCGCTTTTTGCCGGGCATTGCCGCGATCGAACGGCACATGCAGGTGGTTGCCGTGGATGGCGGTGAGGATCATCGCCTGCATCCAGGGGCTGGCGTGCAGCGGTACTGGGTTAACCAGCCCGAGGCACTGGCAACGTTGTTCAGGCAACTGGCTGAAGGGCAGGTGGTGACCCGTGGCCCGATCGCCGTCGGACATCGCTTACTGGTCACGGTGCAATCCAGCGACTCGCTGCTCTGGTGCCGTTACGCCGATCTTTGCGAGCAGCCTTTGGCGGCGATGGATTTCATGCTGTTGTGTGACCGCTTCAAGGCGATCCTGCTGGGCGAAGTGCCGTGTCTGAGCGCGCAAAAACGCCCGGGGCGGATCGCCCGAGGCACGGAAGATGGCGTAGAACGGGTGGTGGCGGGTGATCGCGAATTGCCGGAGCTGTCGGTGAATGATGACAGTGTGCGGCGGTTCATCGCGCTGGTGGACGAGTGCTACGACCGAAAGGTGCCGTTATTCATCGAGGCACAGGTGCCGCTCGAACGTTTGTACACCGAAGGTTACCTGGAGTTTCCCTTTCGTCGCACCCTGAGCCGCTTGCAGGAAATGCAACTGAGCCGCTTTGGTTCGAGCCTGTAGGAAATAATCCAGAAACGGCCCCAGCACGGGTTTTGCAGTGCGCATCCTTCGCATTTTCAGGCAGTGATTTGTGGTTAATCTCCTTCATCTGTTGTCGGGTCCACGCTTACAATCATGCCCCTCAAAGGGAACCGATTCCCTTGCAGTCGTGATTGAGGACGCACATGGACACCCCAGACATTCTGGTGTTGCAAGCCAGCTACACCAACCCCGTGCATGCCGAAGCCATTGGCCGGGTGCTCAACCATTATGCAGAGGATCCGATGGGTGGCGGGCACGGCCTGCCGGCCGACTTGTTGGAGCAGTTGCCGGGCGAGTTGGCCAAGCGTCCCCATGCGTTCAGTGTGCTGGCGTTTGTCGGCGGCGTGCCGGCGGGCCTGGTCAATTGTTTTGAAGGGTTTTCGACCTTCGCCTGTCGCCCATTGGTCAATGTCCACGACGTGGTCGTGATGGACGCTTATCGTGGCCTGGGCCTGAGTCAGAAGATGTTGCAGAAGGTCGAGGAAATCGCCCGGCAGCGCGGTTGCTGCAAGATCACCCTGGAGGTGCTTGAGGGCAATGCGGTGGCGCAGTCGGCCTATCGCAAGTTCGGTTTTGGCGATTCGACCTTCGATCCCGCGTATGGCGGCATGTTGTTCTGGAGCAAACCGCTCTAGGGTCCGTATGAAAAACAAAAAAAGGCGCCATTAAATGGCGCCAAATTAACCTTTGCCACAGGAGCGGAGTGGCACAGGGTATTACCGTTGAATCAGCTGTTCGGTTGTTGCTCGGCACCGGCTTGTTCTGCCGTGGTCGGCTGCAAGTTCTTGCCGTCGGCAGATGCTGTTTGCTCGTTAGTGCCGTGAAGTTGCTGCTGCATGAAGGTGAAGTTGTTGTAGAACTCCTTCGAACGCTCCGAACCGCCTTCTGCAAAGGCGGCAACGGAAGTCAGGGTCATCAGGCTGGTCATGGCAGTGTTCCCATTAGAAGTGATCGGTATCCGGTCGGTCCTTGATCAGATTCATGGGGCAACTATGAACGGGGCTTATTAAGTGGGAATTAATTCAAGGCAGGCCCAAAGTTAACGATTTCGTTAACTTTGGGGCGGGGGAAAGTGTGATTGAGTTATTTGCCGGCAGCGGGTGCCGCTTCGCGAATCGCGACTTCCGTGGTGTTGACCTTCTTGGGTTTGATCAGGCTGAAATCGATCAAACCTTTCTGCTGGCGCTCATAAGGATTGCCGATCATCAGCGGGCGCGGCTTGAAACTGTCGCTGACCAGGCTACGGCTGCGGTCCAGTTCATCGAAGCTCAACCCGGCCAGGTCAGCCCAGGTGTGAATCAACTGCGAGCTGCTATACGGGCGCTGCAGGTCGCCGGCAAAATTCCAGTCGTGGTTTTCACGCCATTTCGGTGAGGCGTAGGCCATGAACGGAATGGTGTACATCGGCGCAGTCGGCTTGCCTTCGTTGCGCCCCAGGGTGGTGTGGCCGGCGGAATCGAACACATCCTCGCCATGGTCAGACAGGTACAGCAGGAAGCCATTGGGGTCGGCCTTCGCGTAGCTCTTTATCAGGCTCGAGACCACGAAGTCGTTGTACAGCACCGCATTGTCATAGCTGTTGTAGGTGGGCAACTGGGCGTCGCTGACCCCGGCAGGCACGCCCTGGCGGTCGGTGAACTTGTCGAAGGTCGGCGGATAGCGGTACTGGTAGCTCATGTGTGTGCCGAGCAGGTGCACCACGATGAATTTTCGCTCGGCGCCGTCGGCCATGGCCTTGGCGAACGGTTCCAGTACGTCGCCGTCATACTGGCGAGCATTCTGGTTGCGGTTGTTGTTGAGGTATACCTGCTCGTCGGCCTGTTCGGAAAAGGTGGTGAGCATGGTGTTGCGTTTGGTCATGGTCTGCTGGTTGGTGATCCAGTAGGTCTTGTAGCCGGCCTGTTTCATCACGCTGACAATCGACGGTGTCTTGAGGTACAGGTCGGGGTTTTCTTCGTCGGCGAAGGTCAGCACCTGTTGCAGCGCTTCGATGGTGTAGGGGCGCGGGGTAATGACGTTGTCGAACACCGCCAATTGGTCGCGCAACTTGTCCAGTTCCGGCGTGGTGTTGCGTGGATAGCCGTAGAGGCTCATGCGCTGGCGATTGGTGGATTCGCCGATCACCAGCACCAGGGTCGAGGGCTGGCCGGCCATACTATCCTTGAGGTTCTTCAAGGGCGGGATCTGGCTGGCGCTGGTGAGCATGCCTTGCATGTTGTCCAACTGCTCGGTGTAACGACGGTACGCCACGATCATCTGCCAGGGCACCGCCGGCTCGATGCGGGTTTCGAAGCGGTCGACGGCCTGCTCCATGTTGTCGCTGGTAGCGATCTGCTTGACCAGCGGGTAGCCCACCACGGCCAGTACAATGGCCGCCGCTGCCAGCCAGGATTGACCGCGAGGCAGGTACACCGGGCGCAGGCGGCTCCACAGGAAGATCGCCACGGCGGTGTGGGCGATGAACGCCAGCACGATCCACCAGGCAAAGTATTGGGTGGCGTATTCACCGGCTTCAGCGATGTTCGACTCGAACATGATGAAGATGACGCTTTGGGAAAATTCCTGCTGGTAGATAAAAAAGTAGCCCAGGCTGGCCATGGAACACGCCCATAGCACCACGCCGATCAAGGCGGCGAGCAGGCGAGTGCGGCGTGGGAACAACAGCATGGGCGCCAACCACAGCGCGCTCATGAAGAAGGCCTGACGGAAACCACTGAAGCCGGAAGTACCGGTCAGTTGGATCAGCAGTTGGGTAATCCCCGAGAAGTACCAGAAAAACAGGAACAGCCAGCCGAGGCCAGACCAATCAAAGCCTTTCGCAGTCGTGGTGCTGCGTTTGAACATCGCCATCTCCAGCCCGATAAATGCCAAGTGGCGCGCAGGGATGCACGCAACAGAGGCCACCCTTGCACGGGGTGGCCGTTGGGGCCGGGAGTATCGGGAGGGGCGTGTGAAAACTTTGTGAGATTTTTGTAAGGGTTATCTTACAAAACGATGACGCGGCTCAGCAGAGTGCCGGTGTCGCACTGGACGGCTGATCCAGCTGGCCTTGCAGGTGCGAGCGTAGACGCATGACTTCCTGTTGCAACTGATCGCGCTCGTCTTTCAACTGGCGCAATTCATCACGGCGGATGGTGACGTAGAGGGTCTGTGGCGGGCGGGTCATTTGTGCTGTGCTCATTGCTTACCTCGCAAATAGCCGGTGTGTCGCGGTGTGCCAGAACGCTTGAGTCGAGGTTCTCGGCAGCAGTCGGAGGTAATTCTGAATTCTTTTTTGGATCAAGGGAACTTTTTTATTTTTGATGGTCGTGTGACTTTGCCTGCCGTGATGGTGAAACGATGGCCACTTTATTGTCATGAAACTCCACGTATCCGCTCTGGACTAACCCTCATTGGCGTCATTGCGCTATAAACTATGTCACACATTTTTTGAGTAGTTAGGAGCATCAGCACATGCAACTGGGGATTATCGGACTAGGCCGCATGGGCGGTAACATTGCGCGGCGCCTGATGCTCAATGGGCACACCACCGTTGTTTATGACCGTAACGAAGCCTTTGTAAAAGGCTTGAGCGAGGAGGGCGCTACGGGCGTCGCCGACCTCAAGTCCCTGGTCGCCGGTTTGCAAAAGCCTCGCACCGTTTGGGTGATGCTGCCGGCGGGCGCGCCCACCGAAGACACCATCAACGAACTGAGTACGCTGCTGGAAGACGGTGACGCAATCATCGACGGCGGCAACAGCAACTATAAGGATGACGTGCGTCGTGCCAAGACGCTGTCGGAAAAAGGCCTGCACTACGTCGACGTCGGTACCTCTGGCGGTGTCTGGGGCCTGGAGCGTGGTTACTGCATGATGATCGGTGGCGACACCGAAACCGTGCAACGCCTCGACCCTATCTTCAAGAGCCTGGCCCCGGGCCTGGGCAGCATCCCGCGCACCAAGGACCGTTCCGCCAGCGCCGATCCCCGCGCCGAGCACGGCTACATCCACGCAGGCCCGGCAGGTTCCGGGCACTTCGTGAAGATGATCCACAACGGCATCGAATACGGGATGATGCAGGCGTTCGCCGAAGGCTTCGACATTCTCAAGACCAAAAACTCGGAAAACCTGCCAGAGGACCAGCGCTTTGACCTGAATGTCGCCGACATCGCCGAAGTCTGGCGCCGTGGCAGCGTCGTGTCGTCGTGGCTGCTGGACCTGACTGCCGATGCCCTGGCCACCGACCCGAAACTCGACGGTTACTCCGGTTCCGTCGCCGACAGTGGCGAAGGTCGCTGGACCATCGAGGCCGCCATGGAGCAAGCCGTTCCGGTACCGGTGCTGTCCACGTCGTTGTTCGCCCGTTTCCGTTCGCGCCAACAGAGCACCTACGGCGACAAAATGCTTTCTGCCATGCGCTTCGGCTTTGGTGGTCACGTGGAGACGCCCAAAAAATGACCACCCACGGCAAGAAACCCAGGGCTGAACCTGCTCCACCCACCACGTTGTTTCTGTTTGGCGCCCATGGCGACCTGGTCAAGCGTCTGCTGATGCCGGCGCTGTATAACCTTAGCCGTGACGGGCTGCTGGGCGACGGCCTGCGCATTGTAGGGGTCGATCACAACGCCATCAGCGATGCCGATTTTGCCAAGAAACTCGAAGACTTCATTCGCACCGAAGCCGCGAGCAAGGTTCGCGGCAACGCGGATAACGCACTGGACCCGCAGCTATGGGCCCAACTGGCCAAAGGCATCAGCTACGTCGAGGGCGACTTTCTCGACGACAGCACCTACGCCGACATCGGCAAGAAAATCGCCGACAGTGGCACCGACAACGCCGTGTTCTACCTGGCCACCGCACCGCGCTTCTTCAGCGACGTAGTTCAGCGCCTGGGCAGCGCCGGCCTGTTGGCGGAGACCGCAGAGGGTTTCCGTCGCGTGGTTATCGAAAAGCCCTTCGGCTCCGACCTGGCCACCGCCGAAGCACTGAACGCCAGCTTGCTCAAGGTGATGAGCGAGAAGCAGATCTATCGAATCGACCACTATCTGGGCAAGGAAACGGTCCAGAACATTCTGATCAGCCGTTTCTCCAACGTGCTGTTCGAAGCGTTCTGGAACAACCACTACATCGACCACGTGCAGATCACTGCGGCCGAAACCGTCGGTGTGGAAACCCGAGGCAATTTCTTCGAAAAGACCGGCACCTTGCGGGATATGGTGCCCAATCACCTGTTCCAGTTGCTGGCGATGGTCGCCATGGAGCCGCCGGCGGCGTTTGGCGCGGATGCCGTGCGGGGCGAAAAGGCCAAGGTGATCGGCGCGATCCGTCCTTGGTCGCTGGAAGAGGCGCGGGCCAATTCGGTGCGCGGCCAGTACACCGCCGGTGAAATCGGCGGCAAACAGCTCCCGGGCTATCGCGAAGAGGCCAACGTGGCGCCGGACAGCAGCACCGAAACCTTCGTGGCGCTCAAGGTGATGATCGATAACTGGCGTTGGGTGGGCGTGCCTTTCTACCTGCGCACCGGCAAGCGCATGAGCATCCGCGACACCGAGATCGTCATCTGCTTCAAGCCGGCGCCCTATGCGCAATTCCGCGACACCGATGTCGATGAGCTCAAGCCCACCTACCTGAAAATCCAGATCCAGCCCAATGAGGGCATGTGGTTCGATCTGCTGGCGAAGAAGCCTGGGCCGACCCTGGAAATGGCTAATATCGAGTTGGGTTTCGCCTATAAGGACTTCTTCGAGATGCAGCCGTCGACAGGGTACGAAACCCTGATCTACGACTGCATGACCGGTGACCAGACCTTGTTCCAGCGCGCCGACAACATCGAAAACGGTTGGCGGGCGGTGCAACCCTTTCTCGATGCATGGAAGGAGGATGGCGGAATCCAGACCTACAAGGCAGGTGAGGACGGCCCGGCGGCGGCTGACACGCTGCTGGCCCGTGACGGCCGCACCTGGCACAGCCTCGGATGAGTGATGCAGCGATTCATCCCATCCGTTTTGTGTTGAGTGACATGGATGGCACTCTGCTGCGTCCCGATCACCTACCCAGCCAGCGCACCATCGACACGGTGCGCGCGCTGCGCGACGCCGGGGTGTTTTTCAGCCTGGCCAGTGGCAGGCCGCCGAGGGCCATGTTGCAGATGGTGGAAGCGTTCGGCATCGATATTCCGGTGGCAGGCTTCAATGGCGGCACGCTGATCAACCCGGATGGCAGTGTGCTGGTGGCGCACTATCTGCCGGCAGAAGCGGCGCTGGTGACCCTGGCGCTGTTTTCACCGGAAACGGACGTCGAGGTCTGGTTGTTCGCGGACGGGGAGTGGCTGCGCCGCGATCCGCCCGGGCCCATGGTGGCGCGCGAGGCCGATGGCCTGGGCTACGGACCGCGAGTGGTCGAAAGTTTCGAGCCGTACCTGGACCGGGTCGACAAGATCGTCGCTGCGAGCAACAACACTCAGCTGCTGGTTGAGCTGGAAGCTCGGTTACAGCCGAAGGTGCAAGGGCTGGCGCAAGTCTCGCGCTCGCAGCCGGTGTACCTGGATGTGACGGCCATGCTGGCCAACAAGGGCGAGGCTTTGAAAACCCTGGCTGCGCACCTGGGGGTACCGCTCGAGCAGACAGTGGCGATTGGCGATGGTGGCAATGATCCTGCGATGTTTCATGTCGCCGGCTTGTCGATCGCCATGGGGCAGGCGGAAGAGGCCGTCAAACGTCAGGCCAATGTGGTCACCGGCAGCAATATCGAGGACGGTGCGGCGGAAGCCATCGAACGGTTTATTCTCGCCACGCAATAACGATAGTTGCTCTAACGCGGCAACTTGCGCTCAGTGAACCCTCCGAGCGCAAGTTGCTGTACAGGCTTACTTGGGCATTGCCCAGGATTGCAGCCGGTAGCCATCTTTATCGAGCTCGGCGCGGGCTTGCAACAGCAAGTCTTCCAATTGGGCCGGGTCGGTATAGGCGCTTGAAGACAGTTGTTGACTGCCGATGCGGTTGTTGGTGCGGTCGATGACGCTCAGGCTCAGGGCGCCATGTCCATCGTGCCAGGCCACGCACTGAAAGGGCTGGAAAGCACGGTCTGCGATCAAAAGAGCTTCGTTGATGCGGAGCGGGGCGTTCATGTGGGTCTTCTCTCTCATTGCCCATTCAAGTGAGTGCCGGCGGTTGGGCTGACCGTGCGGCGGGTTACTTGTACTGATGCGCGATGCGGGGGTACGGGTCACATGTTAGAGCGATAAATTTTAACTTTTCCTGATCAAAGTCATGTAAGCGGCTGTTTTGAAAGCTGAATGAAAGTTTCGGCGCGCGCCAACTTTTTATCGGCTGATACAGCTAAATGGCTTTTTGCCAACACTTATAGCGAAACGGTACAAGAGAAGCGTCAATACCTTGCTAGGGTTAGCATCAGGCGTTACAAACCGTTGTTTCTTAATAACTTTAACAATTTTGACGCCAAGGATTAGTCATGGTTGTCACACCCGTTCAGCGCCGCTTGCTTGTGGTCGACCCGTGCGCCGACTGCCATGGGTTATTGCCGGGTTTACGGGCGGCGGGGTGGGAAGTGGACAGCTGTGCCCTGGAGTCGGTCGGTGATCGTTCCTGTGACGTGGGTTTGCTGCGCCTGCAGCCTTACCATCTGGAGCGCCCCGAAGCAGTCAAGGAGCTGATTGGCCGCAGTGGCACCGAGTGGATCGCCGTACTCACCCAGGACGTTTTGCGCTTGCAGAACGTCGGGGATTTTGTCTGCGAGTGGTTCTTTGACTTCCATACCTTGCCTTTCGATGTGGCCCGGGTTCAGGTCACCCTGGGCCGTGCCTTCGGCATGGCGCGGCTGCGCGGCAAGGGCCCCGTGGCGGTGGACGAGCCCGAGCATGAATTGCTCGGGGACAGTCGGCCGATCCGTGAACTGCGCAAATTACTGTCCAAGTTGGCGCCCACTGAATCTCCGGTGCTGATCCGCGGTGACAGCGGTACTGGCAAGGAGCTGGTGGCCAAGACCCTGCACCGTCAATCCCAACGTCATGCCAAGCCGTTCGTGGCGATCAACTGCGGGGCGATCCCCGAACACCTGATCCAGTCCGAGCTGTTCGGCCACGAAAAAGGCGCGTTTACCGGGGCTCATCAGCGCAAGGTCGGGCGCATAGAAGCGGCCCATGGCGGCACGCTGTTTCTGGATGAAATCGGCGATTTGCCGATGGAGCTGCAAGCCAACTTGTTGCGTTTCCTCCAGGAAAAACAGATCGAGCGCGTCGGTGGCAGCCAACCCATCCCGGTGGATGTGCGAGTGTTGGCCGCCACCCACGTCGACCTGGAAGCGGCTGTGGCCAAGGGCAGCTTTCGTGAAGACTTGTACTACCGACTCAATGTCTTGCAGGTTGTGACCGCGCCGTTGCGCGACCGTCATGGCGACGTGGCCCTGCTGGCCAACCATTTTTCACGCTTCTACAGCCAGGAAACCGGACGTCGCCCGCGCAGTTTCAGTGAAGACGCGCTGGTGTCCATGGGGCAGCACCCGTGGCCGGGTAATGTGCGTGAGCTGGCGAACCGCGTGCGCCGTGGCCTGGTGCTGGCCGAAGGGCGACAGATCGAAGCCGTCGATCTGGGATTGCAAGGCGAACAGGCAATCGTGCCCCCGATGTCTACACTGGAAGATTACAAGCACCGCGCCGAACGCCAGGCGCTATGCGATGTGCTCAACCGGCACAGTGACAACCTGAGTGTCGCGGCCCGCGTGCTGGGGGTTTCCCGGCCCACGTTCTACCGGTTGCTGCACAAACACCAGATCCGCTAGGGCGGGTAAACCGAAAAGCCCCGCAACGACCCTTATCGTTGCGGGGCTTTTCCTTGAGCGTTCCCATGCTCTGCGTGGGAACGCCTCCCCGGACGCTCCGCGTCCCACCACCAAGTCAGAAGTAATACGGAAACTTCAGGCTAAACGTAAAGTCCGGCGCATCATCCGTCATCCCGATCGCCAGGTTCGGCACGATCGTCAGGTTATCCGACGCCGCGATCGTCATCCCCACGTTGAAGTAGCCAGCGTTGGCATCGCTGGACACCACCGACTGCCAGTCCCCGCCGTTGGGTTTGAGCTTGCTCTTGCGCTGCACCAGGTCGGACACCGAGAACGACATACTCATCTTTTCGTTCAGGGCGAAGGCCACACCGACGCCGAACTGGAAGCTGTCGCCCAGGCGAACCTTGCCACCGACCTTCTGGTTGACGTCGCTGCTGATGTCGTCGAACGACTCTTCGAAGTTGTGGGTGTAGGACAGCGAGCCAAACAGCACGGCCGGGTCGAACGTCTTGACCAGCGAGATGCCTGGCGTGATCGACCAGACGCCGTTGCCTGTCGGCAGGTTTTCCGGCACATACAGGTTGTCGTTGGCGGTGGAACGCACAAGCTTGATGCCAAACGGTTCTTTACCCGTAGGCGCCTTGACGCGCAAGGACACCACCGCATCCGGCAGGGAAGGGGTTTCATCCAGGAACTTGTACGCCACGCCGAAGTTGACGTCGCCGATGGTCGGGTCGCGGCTGACCGATTCTTCCGAGGTGGCGTTGGCGTTGTTGCCGGCGCCACCGGACTGGTAGGTGGATTCGCGGTACACCACTGGCACGTTCACGTCGAACTGCCAGCGGTTGTCGACGTTGTAGCGCCCGGTCAGGTCCAGGGTCCAATTGTCGGCCTTGATCCGGTCCAGGTTGATGTTGCCGAGGAAGATCGAGTCCAGTGCCAGAAAACCGTTGAGCGTGAGCTGGCGAGCGTCGTAACGCGCATAGGTGATGCCGGTTTCAAAGCTGAACTTGCCATTGCCGAAAAAGCCGCTGGCCTCGTTGTAGAGGTTGCTGACGCTTTGCGCGGGCGCCGAATCGTCCTTGAGGGCCTGGCCATAGGAACTGCCGCCACCTGCACCGCCCGATGCCGCTGCGGCGCCGGTACCGGCGACCGTCGCGCCGCTGGCTCGCTGAAAGTCAGCCGGGGACTTGGCCAGGCGCTTGGGCGCCGGAGTGGCCGGCTGATCCTCTACCTGGCGCACCCGTTGTTCCAGCACCGCCAGGGCTTTCTGTTGCACTTCGTACCGCTGCTTGAGTTCCAGAAGTTCCTGTTTGAGGGTCTCGATATCGGCATCTGGCGCGGCATACAGAACGGATGCGGGCAAGAGCGTACTTAAACAGACCACCGCACGTAGCGATAACGATCGATGCATGAAATAAGCCGTCCTTTTCTAATGCTTAAGTGTCGAGGGTCAGCGTAGTTCAATAACCGAGAGTGCGTAGGCCTTTGAGTTGATCCAGGTTGCAGTTCAACGCCGGGTTGTTCAGTCCGTTATTGCCCATCACGACATTCAGTTGGGTGATGTTATTGACGAAGTTGGTATTGCCGGTCAGTACCGTCCCCTGCAACACGTTGCCGCCCCCGATCTGTTGAAGGCTGTTGCCCTGATTGTTCCTGGCCTGAATGGCCATCTGCAGGCCGCCGTTCTTGGCGGAAACCGCAATGTCGCCGGCAGCGCTGGTGCCGGTGACCACGCCGCCCGCCACCAGCACCTGGCCGGATTGCGCGATATTGGACGGGGCAAAACCGTTTTCAGTGACGGTGATGCCCACATTGTTGTTGGCGGTGTTGCCATCGCCCGCCGCGCGGACGCTCTGGGTCACGCCCTGGCCGCTGCCCAGGCCGGCGCCACCGACGACGGTGCCCGTTGGCTGCTGGCCATTGCCGGTGCCGGTGCCGGAGGAACCATAGGTCTGGACGTAGAACTGCGGAGTGATGGTGGTCTTGTCGACCTGCATGCTGGCCGTGCCGGTGATGGTGTCACCCACGGCGTTGGTCCAGGTGCTGCTCATGACGATACCGAAGCTGATGATTCGCCCCGGCATTACGTAGCGGCCGCGCAGTTCGGCCATTTCCGAATCCTTGAGCTCGATCGGCTTGAACCCCGATGAAGCATAAGCGGGCATTGAGGCTGCCAGACACAAGACCGTCAGCCAACGGGAAGTGTTCATCTTCAGCTCCTGGAGCGTCCTGCCCCTTATTGCGCTTCTTTTAGAAGAAGTCGCTCTGGATGAAACCGAAATCCATCAGCTCGGCATCGCCTACGGGCCTGAACTCATTCAACTGGTTCTTGGCGGTCAGCGGCATCGGCGGGTCGAGCAGGGCGTTGGCCTTGTCATAGCCTTCACCCAGTACGGCGAAGACGATGCCATTCCAGCCCTTGACGAAGTCATCGAGTGCGTAGCGCTTGTGGCCCAGCACCGGGTCGCCGATATAGACCCAGTCCTTGTCCGCGCGCTGCAACACCACGAAGTGCTTGTAGCCACGAATTTCCAGCAGCACCACCACAGGGATCTTCACGGTCACCAGCGTTTCCGGCCCGATCTTGTAGCCCCGGGCACGCATGCCGATGCTTTCGAGGTAGCGCTTCATGTCCAGCATGGAAAAACCCTGGGTGCGAACCAGGTCCTGGTCTGCATTGACCAGCATGCCCTTGATGACGTGGTCTTCGTCGACGTCCAGCCAGTAGCCCTGGCGCAGGATGGTGGCGAGTGCCGCAGCACCGCAGCTGAAATCGGTTTTCTGTTCCACCAGGTTGGCGAACCGGCGTTCCCGGATACTCTCGACCTTCTTGTAGATGACTGCACCACCAGGCATGGCGGAGATCGCCATGGTGCCTGCCCAGGTCGGGCCGGTGAGCAACATCAAGAGGGCGAGGGTCGCGAGGCGCATGATCGTATGACCTGATGGACACTGGAATTAAAAAGGGCCTTGTTGCCAAGGCCCTCGTTGCATCAGAAGCGCACGCCGCTGGAGCAGACGCTGCAGCCTTGGCCTACAGAGAGGCTGTTGCTGGCCTGGTTGCCAGAACCGGATTGCAGGTTCACACCCACGTTGCCGGCGTTGTTGTTGACCGAGTTGTCGAGACTGGCGTTATTCGACACGTATTGAGGCTTGCTGCCATGGCCATAGCCGTGGCTGGTGGCCGCAGTGTTGAGGTAGTTGTTGGCGAGCGAGTTTTGCTCGGTGTTGGCGGCCGCGGCGATGTTTTTGCCATCTGCGGTGGTGATCGCCAGGTTGTTTTTGCCCTGGTTGCCCTGACCGGCCTGGCCGTTGTAGCCCAGGTTGCCCGAGTTATGGTTAGCGGAATTATCCAGCGAGGCGTTGTTCTGGATGCCTTTGCTGACGAAGTTGTTCAGGCCGCTGTTCTGGTTCACATCGACCACGGCGAACACGGTGGCAAAGTCGCCCTTGGCACTGGAGATCGCGCCCGAGTTGTCGGCCTGGTTGCCACTGCCGGCTTGAACGTTGACCCCGGTATTACCGCTGTTGAAAGTCACCGAGCCATCGGCAGAAGCGTTGTTTTCGGTTTTGGTGTCGTCATACTTGTTGCCGATGCTGTTTTGCACATCCGTAACCACTGAGGCAACCACGCCGGTAGGTTGAGGCGCAGGGTGCCAGCCACCACCTGCTTGAGCAGCAGCAGCCATGAGTGCGGCCAGAGCGAAAACCATTGGTTTCAGAGCCATTTGAGGTTTCATGGTGTTTCTCCTTGCTTCTAATTAGTTGGTTAAGTGTTGGTACGGTCTAGCTAGTGCTACCAAGCGCTTACTTGATAGTGATGCCCAGGGTGTTAGCCACTCGGTTCCCCACCCCGGCACTCTGGTTCACCTGTATCACTCCTCGGCTGCCGGTGAAGGCCTGGTCGCTTGTCACGACCTGGCGGCTGCCAGTGGTGGGGGTGAGCCCTGAGTCGGTTGCCAGCGTCGTCGTGTTCTGTTGCAACAGGACGCTGTCATCAACGCTTTGCGGGCCAGGATTGACGCTGATCCGCACCGCATTGACTAATTGGTTATTGGCCCCGGCTGACTGGTTGACGCCCAACATGCCGTTGCCATTGGTAAAAGAGGTGCCCTCGATCGCCGCCTTGGCGTTCAGGGAAGGGTCGACGGTGCCGTCCATCCTCTGGATGGTGCGGGTGGTGGCCTGGCCACCGAGCGCGACGGCGCGATTGTTGGTGGTTTGCTGCTGATTGCCCGCCGCCTGGTTGATCATCACGTTGCCCTGGTAGGCCTTGCCGCTGTTGTTGATCACGGCAGTGTTGTCCGCCATCACCGAGGCGCTGGTCAGCAGGGCCAGCATGAGCAGGGAACGGTTCATTGTTTGCCTCCCAGCATGCCGCCGATGTTGTTCAGGGGCGCCAGGCCACGCTGGATCGAATCACTGATCTGTCCGCCCATGCTGCCGCTGCCGCCCGAGCGGCTGGCGGCTGCGCCGGCGCCCAGCGTGGACATGCTGTTCTGCGTGGCGCTCAAGGTGGAAAGGTTGCCGGTGGGCTGGAGTGCGCGAGTCATGCTCAAACCGCTGTTGACGCTGCCGAAGTCACGGTCACTCAGCTCGCCCGACAGGGCGCCGAGGACTTCACGGCTGGGGTTCACATTGGCGGTCTGGGGATACGGGTCCGGGCCGAAGGCGGCGCGGCCATACATGTGGGCCTGTACATCGCGGCCTGTCACGATCACGCCGTCACCCGCCAGGGTCGGAAGACTGATGCTGGCGCTGAGTACACAGCTGGCCAGCAGTACGTTCATCGAACCTTGAGTGAGTGTCATCACGGCGGCCTTCCTTATTCTTCGCGCTGACCCTAAACAGCGCTGTCAGGGATAGAGCAGAAGCCGTGCCGCTTTTTATTTGTCCTGATTAATCAAAGCGTTGCGCAAAGTTCGCGGCAAAATGAACACGAGGCTGTATCAGCCGTGAGACAGCGCCCTTCGAACGCCTGTCTGCGCAGCCACTGCGCAATCGCTTCACCTGCCTGTATCAACGCTGTAACACTGCGCATGACAAAAGCATGAATCCGTACACCGTGGGCGGTTCAGGGCAGGGCGCTGTAAAAAAAATGGACACTTCAGGCGCGTATACGCCCGGGCCTGACGACAAGGGCTCAGCCTTTGGGGGCTTTACGCGGGATGGCGTTGAGGACGGGGTTGCCGTCCTGGTTCTGGGTCAGGTAGACCGGCAGAACCTTGGGCAGGGACGGGACGAGGTTGTTGACCTCATTGATGTTGTAGATGCCGCCGATACGAATCGCGCCGGTACTGGCATCGGCCAGCATTACCGGCTTGTTCAGGTAGCGATTGATCAGCGGCAACGCATCGGCCAGGGCCAGGTTGTCGAGAATCAGCTTGCCCTGGCGCCAGGCCAGGGCGGAGTCATTGGGGTTGATCGCAGCGACACGGGGGCTGGCGTCCCCGTGTTGATAGCTGGCCTGCATGCCGGGTGTCAGGGGGACACCGGCGTGCAACGGGCTGCTGGAAATCTGCACCGAGCCTTCAAGCAGCATCACCCGAACCTGGTCTTCGTACTTCCACACGTTGAACTGGGTGCCGGTGACACGCACTTGCCCCTCGCCGGCGTGCACGATGAACGGGTGCGTGCTGTCATGACTGACCTTGAAAAACGCCTCGCCCTTGTTCAGCGTGACACGGCGCTGGTCCTTGTAATTGCTGTAGACCAACTCGGTGCCGACGTTGAGTTCCACTTGGCTGCCATCGCCCAGGGTGATCTGGCGCAGACCGTTCGAGGCGTCGAAACGTTGATAGGCGCTCGGCAGCCAACCGGCTTCCCAACCGGTAAATGCCGCCAATGGCAGTACTGCCAGGCAAATCGCAGCCGCCGCTGCATAGGTACGCAAGCGGCGGCGCGGCTTGAGGGGCACCACCATCGGTGCAGGTGCGCTGCGGGGCAGATGATCGGCGACGTCCCAGATTTCCAGCATGGCCGCGTATTCAAACGCATGCAGGGGATGGGCATCGTGCCATTGCTCAAAGGCCTGACGTTCCGCCGTCGTGCAATCGTTTGCATGCAGACGCATGCACCAATGCGCGGCGGCGTCGGTGATAGCGTCGTATTCGGCTTCTGAAAGGGACTTTTCGCTCATTGACTCATCCTGATTTCCCGCATTCTAACCTCCACAGGCCGACGGCGAGAACAGCCGTCATGGCGATTGCACATCAATTGGAACTTATTCTCGTTTGAAAGCACCTAAAAATTCAGGACATTTGTCAGTCATCCCCCAAGGAGTACGAGTATGTTGAAGCAAACCTTAATCGCCCTGTGTGCAACCTCCGCCTTGCTGAGCGCTGGCGCAGCCCTGGCAGACAAGCCCGGAGCGGGTTGGATCACCATCGAGAAGGCTATCGAAGTGGCCAAGACCAAGGCTGGCTACATCGAGGTCTACCAGGCTGAAGCCGATAACGATGGCTATTGGGAAGTCAAAGGGCGCAAGTCCGATGGCACCGTGTATGAAGCACGCATCGACGGCACCTCCGGCAATATCCTGCGTGATCAAAAAGACTGATCCCCCTCGCCAGGGGCCGCTTCAGGCCCCTGCCTCCAGTTCCCGTCCCAACTGCGTGATCAAGTAGGCTATCGAGTCGGCATTGGCCAGAATGATGTCGATGCGCTTGTCTTCGTCACTCATGAACACGTGTCTGGCCTCATCCAGGGTCTTGGCACCCGCGAGCTTGAGAACAGTGTTGCGCGCTGATCGGGTCAGTGAATGGCTGCCCAGGTCTTCCCACGTCTCGGCGTAGGCGTCCCAGCTCTTGAACAGCATATCGACGGGCGTCAGGGTGGACAGCGCGGTACTGCGCAATACCCGCAGGTCGGTGCGAAGCACGGCGGCACCCAGCACGTTGGTGTTAATCAGGTCATGGAATGGGCGCATGCTGTCCAGGTACGCGATGTCTTCGGTTTGAGACGTCACGTGCGTCAATTCGTGAATCAACGTGGCCGCGCGGGCATGCGCAGAGATGTCGAAGGGGACGGTCAACCGGTTCTGGTAGATATCCATCCTGGGGTCGAAAAAGCGGTCCACCAGATAGATCTTGTGTTCGGCGTCGTCCGGAAGGGTGAACGCGTAGGTGTCTTCCGGAGACCAGCGGCTGGTGCCGGTCACGAAACGCATCGAGTCCGGTCGCGTCAGCGTCGGATCCACCAGCGCATTGAGCACGGCATCGAGGCTGGTTTCGATGCGGATCAATTGTGCTGGCGTCACTCGATGCACGCCGAACAGTTCGCTGAAAAAGCGCCCCAGACGGCTGGCAGGATCCCGCTCGCCGGCGTAGTGAACCAGGTTGCGCTTGCTGGTCACCGCGTAGTAGGTCGCGACGTTCAGCGCTTCATTGATGCAGCGTGCTTTCCAGCTGGACAGCGCCGCAATTTCGCGCATGCCATGGGCTTCGATATTGATGGTCTGGCGCTGTGCAATGCGGGTATTCACCCGGTCCGCGTAGCGTGACAGGGTCTTGCCGAAGCGCGGGTCATGCCTGTCGAGATCGAGCACCCATTTGCCCTCGGCGTTGTGTTGCACGCAAGGGCCCTGCTGTTCGCCGTCGTGTATGCACCAGCGCGTGCCGCCACGTTTGACCGGGTAGACCTTGCCCGCCACCGGTACATAGGCCTGTCGGGTCGAGTTGTCGGTATAAACATGGGTCGACAGGCTTTTTGTCAGGGTATTCAGGGCGACGCTGTGGGTCTCGAATCGCTGCAGGCGTGTACGCAGAGGCGCGGTCAGGGCAATGTCGCCCCAGTGCGCGGCGGTGGGTGGCGGCGCCTTCAGCCAGTCACTGATGGTTGTGGGCGCTGGGGCGGCGTCGGTGTCAGGCAAAAAGTAATCGGCCTCCTTGCGCAGCGCGGCCATCTGCGCCACGCCCCGGATAAACGCGCGCAAACCTTCGTTCCAGCGCCGTTGTTGCAAGTGTTCGGCGGCGTCCTTGAACAGTGAGTAGCTACGCCAGAGTACATTTGGAATTTCGAGCTTGCCGGCCATGAATGACACAGCGCCGGGAGCGCCTTTCTCCAGTAGGCGTACCACCGCCTCCCATTGCCGCCGGCCCAGCGGTTCGAATTGGTTCTCGAACATTCGCTTCAGCAGCGTGGTGTTGTCGTCGAACAGACGCAACAGCGCACTGCCGGCGATCGGATGGCTGCCCAGGCGAATGTCCGGCACCGAACCGTGCAGCGCCTCCCGCCAGAGATTGCGGTAAGTCGCCTGATGCGCGGCGTCAAGGTTCAGCGCGATCCAGTCCTGCAACTCACCGGGGCTGTTGAGTTCGCGCAGCAGATCTGCTTCATCGGTGTACTCCTGTAATACCCGCCTGGCGCGATAGGGGGTGTACAGCACCTGCGGGCCAGGTTCGCCGGGGCGGGGGCCGATCAGGTAGAGACCGGTCGCGCGCACCACGGCAGCCCCCGCAGTGGCGATCAACTCCAGTGGGCGGATGAGGGCGGTGACACCGTTGATGGCATCGCGTGCGACGGCGTCGGGCATATCGAAGATCTGCCGGACGAATCCCCAGGCGGCGTCGGACAATCGTTCCTCCAAGTGCTCTTCATGGGCGTGTCGCAACACTTGCCACGGCAGTTGCCGACAGAACAGCGTGCATCGTTGACGCCGCTCAAGCGCCTGGGGGCCCAGGTGAGTGTCGAGCTGTTTCTGGTAGAACGACTTGAGGTCCAACTGTTGCACCAGTTGCATCACGGCGTGCCCGTCCATCCCCGTCGGCAATGGCGTAGCGCTACGGGAGCGCGGGCGAATGTGGTCGGCCGTCAGGTTCGGCAAGTGGCCCATGGCGAAATCGGTCAGTGTCTGAGCGGTGCCCTCCAGCCCCAGCCGCGTGGGGATCAGCACATGGTCGGGATTGTTCTCCTGTTCCGGAAACCGGGCGTTGAGCAGTGCTGTCAGGGTGTGGTTGACATGCTCGCGCAACGGGACGATGCCATGCAGATAATCCTGCCCTCCGACAGCACTGAGGCGTTGTTGCTCCAGCAACTGAGCGTGCAGCAGTTGTTCATCGGGCGCGGCCATGCCCAACCAGGCGGGCAGGGCCTGCCGATGAATGATGGATTGCGCCAGGGCCACGGCGCGTGCGAGGTTGGTGGGGGGCGCATGCCGCAGCACATCATCCAGGCTGTCCTGTAGCGCCCGTGCGCTCAGGCCCATGCCCAGCCGATGAGCGATGCCGTCGTGTACCGTGTCGGCGTAGCTGCGCAGGCGGTTGTGCAGCAGATTTTCATCGATGCGCTGCAGTGGGCCCGGCTCATAAGGTTGGTGCGGCACGCACTGGCTGGCAGGCAGGTTTTCCAGCAGGTATTGACGCTGGTCGGGATGTTTCAGGCGTTGGCTCAATGTCTCGCGCAGGTGGTCAAGCGAGGCAAAGGCTTCATGACCCCGCCCCGGTGTCCATAGCAGGGCCTGTCCCGACTGCCTGGGGTCAACACCGCCGCGCTCGGTCAGGACAAAACAATTGGCCAGGGCCAGCAGGGAGGGGGCGGCGCCCACCTTCAGCGTCAAGCCAAAAGCGTCCGGCAAAAAGCCGTTCAAGCCGTGGCGCGTCAGCCGGACGAGGCTTTCGGGGTTGAGCACCGTGTGGAGTATGTCGTGGGCCCGCAGGCTCAGTGTATTGTCCAGACGCGCCAGTTCGCTTTCGCTGCGCAGCCCCGCCAGCATTCCGTCACTGAGGTGACGTTGGTGATGGGCGAGAAATTGCCGGCACAACGCATGGGCGGTCAGCGCCTGCAATGTGGGGGGATTGTTGAAACTGGCCATCAGGGCCGCGTCGATGGCCTGCAGACGAGGCAGTGCACGTTTGGCGTGTTCAGCCTTGACGGTAGCCAGGCGCCCCTCCTGGCGGGACACCGGGTTGAGACTCCAGCGCCCGCCTGCGTCCAGCGCCCGCAGGCGCGGGTCGAGCAGGCTGCGCACGTCCAGGGCACAGTCGAGCAAGGCGCCCGGATCAATATTGCCGTCGCTGCGACGATACAGCGCCAGCGCATGCTCCAGGTTGCTCGACTGCTTGATCATGATGTCTTCTGCCAGTGTCTTGAACACATCGCCGTCGATCGGTGTTCCGCTGACCCGCACCGGATCGAGGTCGAGAAATACCGCGCGCTCGTCCAGGGACAGAAAGTTGAGCCACTCATCCTGATGACCGTCGGCCTTGAGCAGGCTGAGCAGGGTCGCCTGCAGGTCGTCGAGGTCGCGGAGCACCTGAAGGCCCCGCGAGTGGGTATACAGGTAGGCAGGACTGCCGCCCATCATCAAGGTTCCTGCCAGCTCGACTGCCGGCTGGTAGGGGGCGTCGAGGCGAACTTTTTCAACGCGCAATGCATTGCTGTGTGCGGTACCGGTGCTCTGGCCGGGTGAGATCAGGGCTTGCAGCCGAAGGCTGTCCTGCGACGACACGATACCCGCCTGCCGTTTGAGCAGCAGGTCGGCACGAAAGGCCGCGCTGAGCACTTCGGCAAAAAATGCCAGGCGAGAGAGGTGTGGGCTGACTTCGGTATTCCAGTAGGTCTGCAGCAGGCTGTCGAGCAGCGCCGAGAACGTGCCGCAGGTCTGTTCCACCAGGCGGTGCCAGCGCGCCTGGGTTTGATTGTGATCAGTGGTGACGTGGCGCGGGTTGATAAAACGGCGGGTTTGCCCCGTGGGCCATTCTTGCGCTACGTAGAACTGCAACAGTGCCTGGCTCAATGGCATCGACGCGATCCAGGCCGAATCGAGCGCGTCGGTGGCGTACACATCCATGCGCGTATCGCGTTGATCAAGGCCCGGAAAGTCGGCGCGTGCCATGATGCCCAGGAGGGTATCCAGCATCTCTTGCAGGGAAGGAATCTGGCGCAATGCCTCCAGCATGTCGCGCAGGTTCTGCTGCTGACTGGCCTGGATCGATTGCTCCTGGTCTTCCATGACCGCGCCCTCAATCGTCTCGGGCGTCAAGGTCAGTGCCGTGCCGGGAACAATGGAACGGCGCTTTCTTATGGCTATAAATTTAAGTAAATCATTGTCTTGAGGGTTTCTATTGATATCGATTGTCAGGCTGTTCAGCAGTGACTCACGGCTGTCGAACACCTCGATTCCACCGTAGGGGGTGTACAGCATGGCTTTGTTTTCATCCGGGCTGGGGCTCATCATGAACACTCCAGCCACTGGCACCGATACACCGCCGGCCTGGCTGAGGATCAGCTTCTCGACCTTCATGGGCGCCTCGCGCAGTGTTGGGTTCTGCCGAGCCTTGTCGGTGGCGTAATACAGGGTGTTCAGCCAGTCCAGGTCCTTGAGTGTCAAACCCAGCAGGCGCTCGCGGGGTGTGGGCTGGTTGCGTTTGTGCGGCCTGAGGAATTCATCGAAAAAATAGGGGGGATTGACCCGCGCCATGTCCGGTCTCCAGTGCCGGGGAAAATGGATCCACAGGCTAGACCGGCAGGTGAGGGCCAGGACGGTAGATATTTGCCGTGATCGGCATTGACAGCAGGCGCTGGCCGCGTTGTTTAATCACAGGTCTGGATTTCACGCCCGTAGCCCCTTCCAATCATAAAATCGGAGCTTCAGATGTCTACCCAGCCCACGGTAGTTGACAGTTCTAGCGCCATTATCGGCTTCGCTGAGCTGGTGGCTTTGCTCCACGCCATCTTCGTTCGCCACGGCACCCGCGACGATGTGGCCGCGATCCTTGCGCACAACTGCGCCAGCGCCGAACGCGATGGCGCCCACAGCCACGGTATCTTTCGCATCCCCGGTTATCTCAGCACCCTGGCCAGCGGCTGGGTGAATGGCAAGGCCGTGCCCGTGGTCAGCGATGTGGCCTCCGGCTTCGTGCGCGTGGATGCCGGCAATGGCTTCGCCCAGCCGGCCCTGGAAGCGGCGCGCCCGTTGTTGGTGGAAAAGGCCCGCAGCGCCGGTATCGCCTTGCTGGCTATCCACAATTCCCACCATTTCGCCGCCTTGTGGCCTGACGTCGAGCCTTTCGCCGAGGAGGGCCTGGTGGCGCTGAGCGTGGTCAACAGCATGACCTGCGTGGTGCCCCATGGCGCCGACCGTCCCTTGTTCGGCACCAACCCCATTGCCTTTGCCGCCCCCCGTGCCGATGGCCCACCGATCGTGTTCGACCTGGCCACCAGCGCCATCGCCCACGGCGATGTCCAGATCGCTGCGCGCAAGGGCGAGCGACTGGCACCGGGCATGGGCGTCGACAGCCTTGGCCAGCCGACCCAAGACCCGAAAGCCGTGCTGGAAGGTGGCGCATTACTGCCCTTTGGCGGGCACAAGGGGTCGGCCTTGTCGATGATGGTCGAGCTGCTGGCGGCGGCGTTGACCGGAGGCAACTTTTCGTTCGAATTCAGCTGGGCCGACCATCCCGGTGCGCGCACGCCGTGGACCGGTCAATTGCTGATCGTGATCGACCCGAGCAAGACCGCCGGGCAATCGTTCGCCGAGCGCAGCCAGGAACTGGTGCGGCAGATGCATGCTGCAGGGTTGCGGCGCTTGCCGGGGGATCGGCGTCACCGTACGCGGGTGAAGTCTGACGAGCGGGGTATCGAGGTGGATGCTGACGAGTTGGCGCGCTTGCGGGCGTTGGCCGGACAGTAAAACCGGCTGCGCCCGTTCAGGCGCAGCCGGTGTCGATCAGTTGCGGCGACCCAGCAGCAGGCCGACCACCAGGCCAAAGCCGGCGGAAATCGCGACGGTCTGCCACGGATGGCCACCGATATAGGTTTCGGTGGCATCCACCACCGGCTTGCTGCGCTCGCGCACGTTGGACACCGAGTCCAGGGCTTGCTTGAGCTTGATGGCGACCTGCTCGCGCAGGGTTTCACCTTCTTCACCCACCAGGGACGCGCTGCTTTTGAGCAGCTTGTCCGATTCCTCGATCAGCGCGGCCAGTTCGCTGAAAGCTTGATCCTTGATTTGGTCTTCGACGGCTTGGGCAGCGGATTTGCGAGCCATTGGGTGTCTCCTTGCAGGTGAATGTGACAGTGAACAATGGAGTGTCGCGCGGCGGCAAAAGTTGCAGTTTTTTTGCCCGGGTGTGGTTCCGGGCAAAATCCGAATCAGGAAATTTCGACCTACAGTGTAAGATGTCCTCCATTTGTGCAGCAGGTAATTCAACATGAGCTTCAATCTGGCCAACAAGACCCTCGCCGAGCGCGCCGAGCTGGAGGATGAAAAGTCCCGTCTCTATGAGCTGTGGCAAACCAACCTGGGCAAGGCCAAGGGCGAAGCGACGCGCTTGTTCGGCGAACGTGCCAAGCGCAAGGGCAAATGGGCCGAGTGGGTCCGCGCCGAACTCGACGGCATGTCTCCACCGGAGTTCTCCAACATGGTGCGCAGTGAGGTCAACAAGCTGATGGCGGCTAACAAGTAAAGCTCGTCACAATCGCTTCGCGTACTTTCAGCAACACCGGATCCAGCTGTGCCTGGGTGCGCCAGCCCAACTCCACCGGGTAGCGTGGCAATGCCAGCGGGCAGGGCAGTACGTGCAGGCCGGTCAGGTCGGCAATGGCCTGCGCGGCATGCCCCGGGATGGTCGCCACGGCCCGGCTGCCCTTGAGCAGAAACGGCAGCGCCGCGAAGTGGCTGGTGGAGGCGCACACCTGGCGGCTCAAGCCCTGTGCCGCCAACCCTTCGTCGGTAATCCCGATAAACCCACCGGATGACACCAGCACGTGTTCACGGGCGACGAACTCGTCCAGGCTGATGCTGGCCTGCTCTGAATCCACCAGGCAACGGTAATCACCTTCTCCCAGCACCTGCCGGCTAAGCCTGCCGTGGGCAAAGCCGCCCGCCGTGATCGCCAGGTCCAGCGTACGGTCGAGCAGGGCGCCGGCGACGATCTGGCTATGGGTCTGACGGAAAATTACCCGCAGTTTCGGCGCGCGCCGGGCGATCTCTTCCATCAGGCGCCGGCCGTAGGCAATCTCGAAATCATCCGACAACCCCAGCACCACGGAACGGCCCTGATACTGCTGGTTATCCGGGTTGACCATGGCCAGGCTTTGCCGGCAGCGCTCCAGTGCCTCGCTGATCACCGGTTTCAACTGATTGGCGCGCAATGTCGGCGCCAGTCCACGTCCGGTGCGTACGAACAAAGGGTCGCCATACACCTCGCGCAAACGCCGCAACCCTGCACTGATGGCCGACTGCGTCACGCCCAGACGCACGGCGGCGCGGCTGGCGCTGGACTCGTCATGCAGCGCTTCAAAGGTTTTCAGCAAGTTCAGGTCAATTTGGGCGATATTTATCTGGTTCATATCATTCAGCACTGAGGTGGGCTTTATTCATGATCCTGGCTGGCCGGAGAATGGGCAACCCCCCCCGATGTTGGAGTGATCGTAATGCCTGTATCTACTGTGGCGGCCTTGCAAATCGGTGCCTTGCCGGGCGGCAAGGGCGAGACCCTGGCGCAAATCCTCGGCTACGAGGACGAAATAATCCGTAGCGGCGCGCAACTGGTGGTCATGCCAGAAGCGCTGCTGGGCGGCTATCCCAAAGGTGAAGCCTTCGGCACTCAACTGGGCTACCGCCTGCCGGAAGGCCGCGAAGCCTTTGCTCGCTACTTTGCCAATGCCATCGATGTGCCCGGCGCCGAGACCGACGCCTTGGCCGGCTTGTCGGCTCGCACGGGCGCAAGCCTGGTAGTGGGTGTGATCGAACGCAGTGGCAACACACTGTATTGCACGGTGCTGTATTTCGAGCCTACCGGTGGCTTGGTGGCCAAGCACCGCAAGTTGATGCCCACCGGCACCGAGCGTCTGATCTGGGGCAAGGGCGACGGCTCGACATTGCCAGTGATCGACGCGGCGGTAGGGCGTATCGGCGGCGCCGTGTGCTGGGAAAACATGATGCCGCTGCTGCGCACGGCCATGTACGCCAAAGGCGTGGACATCTGGTGTGCACCCACCGTGGATGAACGCGAAATGTGGCAGGTGAGCATGCGCCATGTGGCCCATGAAGGCCGCTGCTTTGTGGTGAGCGCGTGCCAGGTGCAGGCTTCGCCGGACGCGCTGGGTGTAGACATTGCCAATTGGCCGTCAGACCGTCCATTGATTGCCGGCGGTAGTGTGATTGTCGGGCCCATGGGCGACATCCTGGCCGGGCCACTGGTGGGGGAAGCGGGGCTGTTGACGGCGCGGATCGACACCGATGAATTGGTGCGGGCGCGGTATGACTATGACGTGGTGGGGCACTATGCGCGGCCGGATGTGTTCGAGTTGAGTGTGGATGAGCGGGCCAAACCGGGCGTGCGCTTCATCAAGGACTGACAATAGGGTGGGGAAAATGTGGGCGCTCTATTGTTGGCAAGAAAGCGCCCGGCGCGATGGCGCTGCTGGCAGCGTTTTTCCAACCACCATCAATCCCTTGTGGGAGCGGGCTTGCCCGCGAAAGCGGTGGGTCAGCCGACATATCTTTTGGCAATGCCGCCGTCATCGCAGCGGTGCGGCGATCCGACAAGCCACAGAGTGGATCTTCATGGATTGGAGGATTTGGAGTTCAGCCATTCTTCGCGGGTAATTTCCCAGATTTCCCGTGGGAAACTGCCTTCGACAAAGTGGCCTTCAACCGTCTTGACCAAGCGCATGCCGCCACGTTCGGAAATCCTCCGCGAGCCCTGGTTAGGGGCTGCCTTCGGCGCGCGCAACACCGGGCGTTCGAGCACGCCGAACCAATAGTCAGTCACCACCGCGCAAGCCTCGGTCATCAACCCTTGGCCGTGCCATGGCTGGCCGAGCCAAAAGCCACGGTTGTCGTCTTCGGTATCGAACAGGCTGATGTTGCCGACCAACGTGTCAGGTGAGTCCTTCAGGCTGATCGCCCAGTGCCATTGTTCGCCTCGTGCCATGCCGGGTAAGGCCACGTTTTCCAGAAAGCTGCGCGCACCGTCAGCGGGGTAAGGCCAGGGCACTTTGTCGTTGAGGTAGCGCACCACTTCCCAGTGGGGAAATATCTGCTGGATGGCGTCGGCATGGTCAAGGGTCAGTGGGCGCAGGATCAATCGTTCGGTGTAGAGCGTCGGTTGCATGGCGATCACCAAGTGGCTGTGTTCGGCAGGTCAAGCGTGCCACGGTCGACAAAACGCTGGGTGCCAAACAGGCCACCGGCCAACTTGCCGCGCAGCACGTAGGGCAGGTTGTTCAAACTCTGGGTCTGGCTGAGCCCCAGGGTCTGACGCAGCACGGAAAACGCCGAAACACTCACCGGTACTTTCAACGTCGCCTCGGAAAAGCGCGGTATGGTACCGCTCTGGTCACTTACCCCGGAGGCCAGAGGCCGGCCGTTGACCTCAAGGTCCAGCGCCACGCCGTTGTAGTCGATCGCCGTTTCATTCGGGTTCTGCACCCGCAAGGTGACGGCGAAGCGCACTTCCAGGTCCTGGCTTTGCAGGGGCTCAATGCCCACCACGTTGATGTTCACCGGGTCGCGATTGGGGAACAGGGCGCAGGCGCTCAGGGTCAGCAGCAGTAACGATAGAACCATGAGCTTGCGCATCGACGGGGTGCTCCTATTTTGTGACGTCCGGATCCTGCATCACTTTGAGGGTAGAGGACTCCGGATCGAATTCATCCTCTTCCAGCTCTATGAACTCTTCCGGCAGGAAAATGTTCAGCAGGATTGCACAGAACGCACCCACGGTGATCGGCGATTCGAAAATGTTATGCAGCGCCTTGGGCAGTTCGCGCAGTACTTCCGGCACCGCGGCCACGCCCAGGCCCATGCCCAGGGAAATCGCCACGATCAGCACGTTGCGTCGGTGCAACCCGGCTTCGGCGAGGATCTTGATCCCGGCCACCGCCACGGTGCCGAACATGATCAGCGTCGCGCCTCCCAATACCGGCTTGGGCATCAGTTGCAGCACTGCGCCGATCACCGGGAACAGGCCCAGCAGTACCAGCAGGCCGGCGATGAAGTACGCCACGTAGCGGCTGGCCACACCGGTCAGTTGGATCACCCCGTTGTTCTGGGCGAAGGTCACCATCGGCAGGCTGTTGAAGGTGGCGGCCATCGCCGAGTTGAGGCCGTCGGCCAACAGGCCCGACTTGATGCGCTTGATGTACAGCGGGCCCTTGACAGGCTGCTGGGAAATCATCGAATTGGCGGTCAGGTCACCGGCCGCTTCCAGCGGGGAAATCAGGAAAATCACCGCCACCGGGATAAACGCCACCCAGTCGAACGAAAAACCGTACTTGAACGGTACGGGCACGCTGATCAGCGGCACCTGGGGCAACGCCGCCATGTCCACACCGCCCAGCCACCAGGCCACCACGAACCCCAGGGTCAGGCCGATCACGATCGAGCCCAGGCGCAAAAACGCGTTGTTGAAGCGGTTGAGCACCACGATGGTCAGCAGCACCAGGGCCGCCAACCCCATATTGCCGGCGGCGCCCAGGTCGCTGGCACCGAAACCGCCCGCCATGTCGGTGACCGCCACCTTGATCAGCGACAGGCCCATCAGCGTAATGATGGTGCCGGTCACCACCGGGGTGATCAGCTTGCGCAGTTTGCCGATGAACTGGCTGAGCACCACTTCGATAAACGCGGCAAAAAAGCAGATGCCAAAAATGGTCGAGAGGATTTCATCGGTGCCGCCGCCTCGTGCCTTGACCATGAATCCGGCGCTGAGAATCACGCTGATAAACGAAAAGCTGGTGCCTTGCAGGCACAACAGCCCTGAGCCCACCGGGCCGAACGTGCGCGCCTGCACGAAGGTGCCCAACCCCGATACGAACAGCGCCATGCTCACTAGGTACGGCACTTCGCTTTCCAGGCCAAGTACACCGCCGACGATCAGGGTCGGGGTGATGATGCCGACAAAACTGGCCAGCACGTGTTGCAGCGCGGCAAAAATCGCCGCCGTGAAGTGTGGGCGGTCTTCCAGGCCGTAGATCAGGTCGGATTTATAGCGCGGGCGGGGGGCTTGAGCGTCAGACAAAATGCGGGCTCGGGTCAGAAAATGGAGGCGCAGGATGCCAGAAATGACCGGTCGTCAGAAGTGTAAAAAATTATTTATGAAGACCCTGCATAAAATCCCGGGCCCTGCCGATATCTGGTTTAGGCCCACAGACCAATGACAACAGTGGCGACCAAAGCTCAGAGCGGCGCGTTGACGCTGACTGAGCGTTTCGCGGCAGGGAAGCTCGCAAACACTACTTCTTGAGAGCAGCCCCTATGTCCCTCCGTCAGTTGAATATTGCCCCTCGAGCCTTCCTCGGTTTCGCGTTCATTGCGTTGTTAGTGGTTTTGTTGGGGGTGTTTGCGGTCAACCGCATGACGCAGATTCGTCAGTCTTCGGTGGACATGAGCGCCACACAACTGCCCAGCGTCACCTACCTTGGCAACATCACGGAAAACGTCCTGCGCCTGCGCATCCTGTCGTTCCGTGTGCTGGTCAACCGCGAGCCTGCCGGCCTGCAGGAGGCCGAAACCCGCATGGGCGTCTTGACCGACAAGGTCAGAACCGCCCAGGCCGGCTATGCGGCACTGCCTGCCGGCACCGAAGAAGCGGCGTTATACAAGACGTTCGTGGCCACGCTGGAGAACTACTTGAAGGCCCAGGCCGAGATGCTGGCGCTGTCCAGGCAGAACAAGGTCGATGAGATGCGCGCCCTGATCAATTCCCGTATCAAGGACGGCACCGACCAGATGGGCGAACAACTGAACAAACTGATCGCCATCAACGCCGCCGACGCCAAGGAGGCCGACGAGGAGGCCGGGCAGAGCTACCAGGGTGCGATCAGCGGCGTGATTGCCGTGTCGGTGGTTGCCGCGCTGCTGACTGTCCTGCTGGCCTGGTTGCTGACGCGCAGCATCGTTACGCCATTGCGCAAAGCGGTGGAGGTGGCCGAAACCATCGCCAGCGGCAACCTGACTAAAACTATTGACGTGGATGGCAAGGACGAACCGGCACGTTTGCTGGGCGCCCTGGCTACCATGCAAGCCAACTTGCGCCAGACCATCCAGCACATCGCCGGTTCGGCCACGCAACTGGCTTCGGCAGCGGAAGAACTGAGCGCCGTGACCGAAGAAGCCTCCAAGGGCCTGCAACAACAGAACAACGAAATCGACCAGGCCGCCACGGCGGTCAACGAGATGACCGCAGCCGTGGAAGAAGTGGCGCGCAACGCGGTGTCGACCTCCGAAGCCTCCGGCCAGTCCAACCAGGCCGCGCGGGAAGGGCGTGATCGCGTGGTGGAAACCGTCGGCGCGATCCAGACCATGACCCAGGACGTGCAAAACACCGCCACCCTGATCGAAGGTCTGGCCACCCAGGGCCGTGACATCGGCAAAGTGCTGGACGTGATTCGCGCGATTGCCGAACAGACCAACCTGCTGGCGCTCAACGCCGCCATCGAAGCGGCACGGGCAGGCGAGGCCGGGCGCGGCTTTGCGGTGGTGGCCGACGAAGTGCGGGCCCTGGCCCATCGCACGGCGCAGTCGACCCAGGAGATCGAGAAGATGGTCGCCGGCATCCAGAACGGCACCGGCGAAGCGGTGCAGTCGATGCAGCAGAGCAACCAGCGCACCCAGAACACCCTGGAAATGGCCCGTGCCGCCGGTGTGGCCCTGGAGCAGATCACCCAGTCCATCAGCCTGATCAACGAGCGCAACCTGGTGATCGCCAGCGCGTCGGAAGAGCAGGCTCAGGTGTCGCGCGAAGTGGACCGCAACCTGGTGAACATCCGTGACCTGGCGACCCAGTCGGCAGCCGGTGCCAACCAGACCAGTGCGGCCAGCCATGAGCTGTCGCGCCTGGCGGTGGACCTGAACGCGATGGTGGCGCGGTTCGTGATCTGACAGCCCCCCCTTGTAGGAGTCGACTCCTGCAAGGGGTCGACCTTACGATCCACCAGCACCAGGAACATCTCCCTTTGCAGTTCGAGCAATTGGTCGAGGTGATGGCCCAGGGTATTTGCGATTAAGCCTTCGGTGTTGCACGCCACCAGGCTTGAAACCGGTTTCAGAAGCGCATCGGTCGGGCCGGGTTGTCAAAACAATCTCGAACCAGAAGAAAGCTCATCCTTTTGATGGACCGCGACAAACGGTAGAGCTACCTGTGAGTTCTGACAGTATCCGCAAGCGTGCTTCAGGTATTCAATCAACCTCAAACACCCTCACTTTGTTGCTGCAAGCACGATGTGAATGGACAGGAGGTTGGGATGAAAGCTTCAAGCTCAGGCCAGGCAAATGTTGGTGGACCCCCTTCAGGCGGGGTGTTGGTTCTGGATGCGCCAGACGTGATTCGCCTACTGCCGGGCAATGTGCTTCCTGCGTTGTATAACGACACTGACTTGGAAGTAGAAATTGAAATACCATGGCCCATCAGACCGCCTGGAATGCGTCAATACGTTGTATTTGTCTGGCATGTGGTCGGTGCGAACCCCATTGATGTCCCGGAATCAACCATTGAGGTGCTAGACACCACACCGTTTCCACTTTACGCAACCATCCCTGCCAGTTACTTGTTGAGCAGTGCAGTGGTTGAATTAAGCTTTCGCGTCCACAACCTGGACCCGTCCAACCCGACGTTTGAACCGTCTGAGAGCATAACGTTTACGATCGACCGGGAATTCCCCGGAGTCGGTCTGCTTGCCCCCGCCATTTATCCCGCTGATCCCATTACCGACGCCTATTTGATCAGTAACCCTTTTGTGCCGATGCAAATTCCAGAGGCCTACTCAGGGCGGGCAGCAAATGACCGAGTCCTGCTTTATTTTTCAGATATGGACACGCTGCCAACAGGTGCTCCAACCCTGATTTCTCCTCCAATTGCGAATGCAACCGGGCCGATCAGTGTGCTTGTTCCTGCGGATGTATTTCGCAGTTTCCCGGGTGCCCTGCTGATTTTTTGTTTCTATCGCTTGCAGGACTATGCGGGCAATCTCAACCCGCAATTCTCTCAAGTAGCACAGGCGACGCTTCAGCTGACGGGGCCCCCCATCCTATTTGCCCGCCCACGTTTTCCGCAGGCAGAAACGCATCACGCGTATTACATAACGTGCACCAGCCAGCCGCCGATGTGGACCAGGGTCCAGGTTCTTATTGATGCGGATCCTGCTTTCGCGCACGGGGATTTGCTCACGATGCGGTTTCAGGGGTATGCCCGCGCGCCAGATCAAAACCCAATTTCCGATACCGCGCTGACCCTCACGCATTTTTGGGATGCAGTGGCCGACGCGGGGGGCTACACGTTCGACATCCTCGACGTCGAACGTGTGATTCGACCACTGAAAGACACTGCGGGGGGCAGGGCCTGCTTCGTGGTGTCCAGGGGAGAGATCGTGGTGGGGATATCTGCGTTCAGATACACGAGATTTGATCGGGTGGTAATTACAACGGATCCACCCACGCTGTATTGCTGGATTGATGGCGATGCACCGGAGCCTTGATCCGGCCGCTATCACCGCAGGAGCGTGGCCGCAGCGTTCTTAAAGCCTTCGACCAGGATCTGAATCACTGGCAGTTGGAGCAGTGTTGCCGCAGTTTGGATATCGGTCAGTTGTTCATCGGGTTGAAACAATGATGTCGGCCCTTGGGGACTTTGGAGTGTTTAGGCGACGCCTACTTAAAATGCATAGGAGAGCAAAAAATGAGCAGCAATCCAATCGTCACTAGCCCCAAAGCGCCGCTGATTGTTAATGCGCCCACCATTGCTGAGACAATCAGGACCGCGGACGGCCTGATTCATCATTCGAATGCGAGTGTTGGCATCACCGTGGAGTGCCGTGTCGGAGCTGTTACGCTAAGAAATGACTGGATCAGTATCGAGTGGCGTACAACCTCGGGTGGCACAGGGCCCTGGACTGTTCTCCTGCCTCCCTTCCAGATTGAACCAGGTAGCACACCCGCTCCGCCGAATCCCCCGATCACAACGATTGACAAGTTTGTGCCTGCACCCGCGCCGGAGTTTGCTCACAACCGCTACGAACTCAGGACGGTTCAGTACCGAAATGCGGGAGGCGTGCCAGGTCCAACCGGCGAGGAATCCTTCCCTTGCCCACTGAATGTGGATGTCATTGCCCCTTACGCCGTAGCGCTGACGAGGGAGCAACCGGACGTTCCCACCTTCGACAACGTTCCTGTGGGAACGGTAATTGACAGTGCTTTTCTGGCAACTCATGACGGCGTGGAGGTAGGTATCCCTGCGAATTCCTACGGCCCTGTGAGCGGCCGATTCGAAGACGGCGATCGTGTCCATATTTACTTTGGTCCGGATATGTTCCCGACTCCCGCTAGCCTGGTCAGCGGTGCCGGGGTGCCCATGACCGCGGCAGGTGCCACTTTTTTGATACCTTCTTCGACGATTGTCCTCGGTGGGCTGTATTACCTTATTTACGTCATTGAAGACTTTGCCGGTAACCTCAGTCGGCCCTCTATTGCAGACTCTCGCACGGTGCTCCTGTTGCCCGATCCGGTGCCTTTTCCCTTGTTCTTCCCCTTGGCTGATGCACCCGATGGCGGTAGTACGGATGATTTGCTCGATATAGATGACTATGTCGCGGGAATTACAGCTTTAGTCATTGATCACCCCAATGCTGTTCCAGGGTTGGACCTGTACGAAATGCGCGTGGCAGCACAACCCTATCTCGCGCAATCTCCCGCGCTCATTACGTTCCCGGTGACCTTCGATAATACTGGTTACGGTCTGAACGCTGCGCTAAAGGCCGCCTACACGGCGACACTGGGCCCGATGCCAGTCACGTTTGACGGTCGCATTGAACGCAATGGCCTGTTTATCCCTATTCCCCCGATCACCCGGCGAATTGATTTTTCGGTGGAAGGGGCAACACTGCCAGGCACTCTTGAGCCAGGTGACCCAAACCCCAATTTGAATCTGCTGCAGGTATTCGGTGCAGGATCCACCGAATTGAACACGCTGCGAATCGCCCATGCGAATCAACCGGTCACCATCACCATTCCACTCTGGACCGTCGCTGCGCTGCCCCACGGCATGAACGATATCTGGGTGGAGTGGGGCGCCAGCCGCGAGCGAGTCGGACCGTTCAACCTGGGTGGCACGATAACCGGGGATTTCACCTTCACGGTGCCTTGGAGCCTGGTAGTCAATCACGGCAATGGCCTGGACATACCGGTGCGTTACATTGTTACCGGCCCCGGCACGACCAATGAGAACCTGTCCCTTGACACCCTTGTGGACGTGATCGACGCAGTGACGGAAGAACTCGATGCTGCTGAGTTCGGTAACCTCGCCTTTGGTCTTTGGACGTGTGCATCGTTGAGAGCCGACCCATCGCCGGCCACGACCCATTATGTCGAGGTCGTGATTCCTGCCGACACAAGGTTGGTGGCGGGTAATACATTGACGATAAACCTTACCTTGACTAACCAGCACCCGGCGCTTCCGACAGGCCCATTCACGCTGGCTGTCCCCATTACAGTCAACACCGCTGACTTGACCACCGACCGGGTTGTCCGGGTGCCTTACCGCCCATTCCTGGCGCAGGCAGTTTATGGGCCGATCGAGATGACTTATACGACAGTACTTTCGAGTGGGGCGACCGGTCACGGGGCTATGGCAGAGGTGTATACGATTTTTTCGGAGGCTGACTCGTATTGCGACGGTATTGCGTTCCCTTAACGTTACTCAAATGAAAAACAACAGGGAAGCATTGGCTTCCCTGTTGTGCATCTGCCAGTTGTTCATTGTCTGGATTGGCTGTTCCTGCGTGTTTCACCTGATGGGGTCAGTGCTTTTATCACTTCAGTACGTTCAATTTTGTTACTCAGATTATTCCTACAGTGTTGGGTATGTTCGCTGCGTAACCTCTGCGTCGCACCGGCAAGGCTCCATTCCGAGAGAACGAGCCAAACCGTTTTCAGAGGCTCTACCCAAAGAGTGAACACCATGTCTATGTTAGCTAACTTCGAGCTCAAACCCTTGAGCAAGATGATGAAAGTTCCAACACTTTCGTTTTTTATGTTTGTATCGGTTCAAACGACTGCACAGGCAGGCCATTTAATCGGCGAAGAAAAAACCATTGATAGCAGCGAAGTTGTCAATGATTGGCAATTGGATGACAAATCTGTATTAACGCTCAATGGCGCTACTGCAGATCGTATTGTGGTCAATGATTCGGCGCTGATCGTAAATGCTGGCAGCCGAGTGGACGACATTCGCGCCACCCAGGGCTCCACCGTCGACCTGAATGGCGCGCACGTTGAGTCGAACAATACGTTGTGGGGCGCAGTGCGCCTGGATGATAGTAATGCGACGATTACCAACAGTAACCTGATCAGCCATTCGAATTTCGGTCTGCAGGCATTTCAGAGCTACGACTCCCTCAAGGGGGGCGTTGCAAACGTATTCAATAGCACGATCAAGGGCGCGCTCGGCGGCGCATTGGTTTTTGGCAACAGTGAGTTGCACCTCAATCAAAACACGTTGGTGGAAGGCACCGGCGCTGACAGTTTTGGTATCTGGCTGGACGGTGCGGCGACGGTAACTGCCAGTCAAAGCACTGTGATCGGTGGCAAGAACGGTGTTGTGGTGGGCAACCAACCCAACGGCGACGATGTCGGCCATTTGGTGCTGGATAATTCCCATGTCGAAGGGCGCAGCGGTTCGGCCATTCTGGTCAGCGGTAGTCCGTGGGATATGCCGACTGTCGAGATTGAGGTGCGCAATGGGTCCACCTTGACCGGCGGCAATGGCACGATTTTGGAAGTGGATGGCGGCGCAACGGCCACCATGAACGTAAACAACAGCCACTTGACGGGAAATGTGATAGTCGAGGCCGGCAGCACTGCGCATCTGAGCCTGCAAAATAACGCCAGCCTGACGGGGCAGTTGCAGAATGTCTCTACGCTCAGCGTGGGCGACGCCTCCTATTGGGAGATGACCGGCGACAGCCAGGTAGGCGCTCTCAGCCTGGCAGGTGGTACGGTTAAATTCGGTGATACCGATGCGTTTTACCAGTTGGATCTGGATAGCCTCGATGGCAACGGTACCTTCGTAATGGGGACCGATTTTGCCAATGGCACCACCGACTTCCTGAACATCACCGGGAACGCCACGGGCGATCACAGCCTGTTGCTCGCGGCCAGTGGTGCTGAGCCGGTCAACCCGGAAGAAATCCGCGTGGTGCATACCGGCGGCGGTGACGCGAACTTTTCCCTGGTCGGTGATGTGGTGGACGTAGGGGCCTATTCGTACGGTTTGAAGAAGGAAGGTACCGACTGGTTCCTCGACCCTAACAATCGCGTGATCAGCCCGGGCACCCGTTCGGTCCTGGCACTGTTCAACACGGCTCCGACCGTTTGGTATGGCGAAGCAACGTCTTTGCGTACGCGTATGGGTGAGTTGCGTTTCGAGCCTGGTCAGGCTGGCATGTGGGTACGTGCTTACGGCAATAAATACACAGTCGCCGAGGGCACAGGCGTGGGCTACAAACAGAATCAGCAAGGCTTCACGCTGGGTGCCGATATGCCGCTAACCGACAGCCAGTGGCTGGTAGGTGTGATGGCCGGTCACAGTACCTCGGATCTGGACCTCAACCGTGGTACTTCCGGCAACGTGAAGAGTTACTACGTGGGTGCTTATGCCACCTGGATGGACGAAGAGAGTGGTTTCTACTTTGATGCGGTGGCGAAGGTCAACCGATTCAACAACGAGTCCAAGGTGGGCTTGAGCGACCGCACCACTACCAAAGGCTCCTACAGCAACACGGGGGGTGGGCTGTCCGCTGAAGTGGGTCGCAACATCAAATTGGACGATGGTTTCTTCGTAGAACCTTACGCCCAGATGTCTACGGTAGTGATCCAGGGGGCTAATTACAACCTGGATAACGGTCTCAAAGCCAACGGTGAGCGTACGCGTTCGATCATGGCCAAGGCAGGTGCGACAGTAGGGCGTGATATCCAGCTCGACAGCGGCAGTGTACTGCAGCCTTACTTACGTGCAGCGATGGTGCATGAGTTTGCCAATAACAATAAGGTTGAGGTGAACAACAATGTGTTCAACAACGACCTTTCCGGCTCTCGCGCTGAATTCGGAGCGGGTGTCGCGGTGAAACTCTCGAAAAACCTGCAACTGCATGCGGACCTCGAACACAGCAGCGGCGGTAAAGTAGAACAGCCGTGGGGCGCCAACGTTGGTGTTCGTTACACCTGGTAAGCGCTTACCCGTTTATGACGCCCGTCTCGAAAGAGACGGGCGTTTGTTTGCTTGTGCAGTGACATCATCAGGTCGTTAGGTCAAAGGAAACCTGGACGAAAAATTCTTGCCCGAAGGTCGTCTTCTCAGTAAGCGCAGCCAGTGAACCTTTCATCGCAAGGGGACCACCGGATATCGTTGAAATGATCAATGTCCCTGAAATGCACTTCAAGGTGTAATGCCCGTCGGGTGATTTGGCCGAGAACCAAACCTGCGCACCATGCTCATCCTGCTTGGCCAGATCTATGCTGGCGGGGCGAGTGGTGTTGGGTAACTGAATGAGTATTTCCTTGATGATTGTCGTGTTGTCCGCCTGCCGTCCTTTTAGCTTATAGATGGCGTATTGGGCATCATGCACCAGGGTTTTTGTTTGAAAGATTTCAGGCTGTGAATTGATGATGACTTCATACTTACCGATTGCCGAGCGTTTTTTAGGCAGTATTTTCGCTTGTTGGGCTGACGTTAGTGCTTGGGCAGTTGCGGGCATGATGACTTCTCCTTGGCCGATGATGTAGGCGTTCCAGAGTCATCGAGGGCTCTGTACGAGCATCAGATAACAGCGTGCCGGCCCTGTAAACTGTTAGATCTAACAGGTACACACCATGGCAATCCGTGCCTGTTGCTCCTTTTTGCGCAGGTTGACGTAGTAAGTTGATAACGCGGTCTTTTTTATTATGAGAGGAGTGCGCTCAGCCAAGTTGAACCCAGCAGGAGCAAACCCATGCAACGGTTGAAACATTGCATGGCCGTTGTCGAGCGCAACGCCCTACTCGAACTCGCGCCCAGTACTGCCCAGGTCATGAGACAGGGCAAGGCAGTCAAAAAAAATACCAGCGACAACGTTAACACCTGCTCCTGGCGACCCGCTCCGTTACTCGCAAACACACTGACCACCGCCAAGGCCATCATCCAGGTCTTGGGGTTGATCAACTGCAGGCTGGCGCCACTTCTCAGACCCAGTCGCTTTTGCGCGGACGGTACATCAATGGCCTGCGCGGGTGCGCTGAATATCTGCCACGCCAGGTAGCTTAACCAGGCCACGCCGAGCCATTGCATCGCAGCGTGTACCCGGGGCGCCTGCACCAGGGATTGGCCGACGCCGCTGCCCACCAACAGCACGATCCCTGCTGCACCCGCGCAAGCCCCCAGTATGATCGGCAACGCCGCCTTGAAGCCGTAACGTGCGCTGTGACTCAACACCAGGATATTGGTGGGGCCGGGGGTAATTGAAGCAACAAAGGCGAACAAGATAAACGCCAGCATCGCAGGAGACTCCGCAAGATCATCGAGGGCGTCGATTTTCACAAGCGGGCGTGTCACCTGTCTGGAAGATTTGAGCAGCGCTTGCGGTACGCAGCGGGCGTGAGGCCATAGGCACGCACAAACCAGCGGCCCAGGTGGCTCTGGTCGGCAAAACCCAAGGCAATCGCCACGTCGACGGGTTGCTCCCCCTTGGCCAGCAGGTGCCGGGCGCGGGCCAGGCGCAATTGCACCAGATAAGCATGGGGCGGCAGGCCAAATGCGCTCTTGAATGCACGGGTCAGGCGGAAGCGATCGACACCGCAAGCCAGCGCCAAGTCATCCATGCCCACGTCCTGGTGCAGGTGCGCATGCAGGTATTCTCGAGCCGTATGGGCTACCAGCGGCAGACGCGGGTCGTCGCGGTAGCGAGAGCGCCAATGGAGTTGCCCGGTGAGCTGTTCCAACAACTGGTCCATGGCACGTTGACGCACGATGCGCAGTTCACCGCTGTGCAGGGTCTGGAAGGCATGGCTGGTGGCGTGTGCCAGGCGTGGATCATTGATCAACGTGCTGACAACACTCAGCAGGCTGTTCGCCGGTGCCTTCTCGAACACCGCACTCACTTCCCGCGACAACCACTGCGGGTCGAGGTAGAGCATATGGTAGGTAAAACCGTCGACAGTGGGCGCGTCGCCGTCGTGCAGTTCGCCGGGTTCTACCAGAAACACCTGGCCGGGTACGCTGTGGTGGCGGATGCGACGGCAATTGAACTGCTGCACGCCTTGCTCGGTGACGCCGATGAGATAGCTGTCGTGCCAGTGCGGGTCGTAGGCGTGACCCTCGAAATGCGCGCGCAGGGTCTCGATGCCGGTGTCGGCGTCCTGGGACAGGTCGATCCAATTGTGCGCGGCCATAAATCACCGGGTCGGGAATACGTGAGGCTATTGGGCGCCGGGCATTCGTCAGGCGTCTAGAAGGTTTGTGCAGCGTCAGCCGAACAGCCCGGCGGCGATGTTGATCGAGAAACCCAAAATCGCCGTGTTGAACAGAAAGCCGATCAACGATTGCCCCAGCACCACCTTGCGCATATCCCGGGTGGCGACGCCCACATCGGAGGTCTGCACGGCCACGCCGATGGTGAAGGAAAAGTACAGGAAGTCCCAGTAGTTGGGGGTCGTCAGGCCCTCGGCAAACCGCAGGGCGGGTTCCTTGCCGTCCCAGGTGTAATAGAGGCGGGCGTAATGCACGCTGAAGATCACCCCGATCAACAGCCACGAGCCGATCACCGTCAACCCGGTAAAGCCGTAATGCAACAGGCGTTCGGAGGTTGCCAGGTCCTTGCTGCCCACCAGTTCGAAGGTGATGGTGGCCAGGCTCGCAATTGCGGCGATGCACACCATGAACAGCACCAGCCCGGCGTTTTCGTCCTCTACCTCGGCGATGCGCTTGACGTCCGGCGCCTTGGCGCGAATGGTCAGCCACAGCATCAACAGCAGGTAGGTCCAGACGCCGGCGTTCCAGCCGATGAGAATTTTGCTGATGACGGTGTCGGCCGGCGCCAGCAAGCCCACGGCAATGCCCAGTACGGCAGCGGCGGAGAGGCGAGGATGGGTGCGGGCGAGGAAGGACATGGCGGCTCACAACTGACTATGTGTCAGCAGACTGTACCTGATCCCGAACACGACCCATAACCTCTGTGGGAGCTGGCTCGCCTACGAAGACGGCGGCACTACTGGCACAGATGCCACCTGACCCACCGCCTTCGTAGCCTCGCCGGGGCTCGACAACTCCCACAGGGGGCTTGCAGCGGCTGGAAAAACACCGTCAGCAGGTCCATCGCGCCGGGCACTTTCTCCTCAACAACGGAGATCCCCTTTGGAAGCTGGCTTGTCGGGTCGCCGCATCGCTGCGAAGACGGAGGGCCAGTGACATAGGTATCGCCTGACACTACGCATTCGCGGGCAAGCCCGCTCCCACATTGTTGACCGTGTCCTCTTCAAGAATGAGGCTGGCGGGGGCGTTTCTTCACCAGTTTCATCACCACCACAAAGAACACCGGTACGAACACCACCGCCAGGGTCGCCGTGATCATCCCTCCGATCACCCCGGTACCAATCGCCTGCTGGCTCGCCGAGCTGGCGCCGGTGGCGATTGCCAGGGGCACTACGCCGAGGATGAAGGCGAGCGACGTCATGATGATCGGCCGCAGGCGCAAGCGCGCGGCTTTCAATGTGGCGTCGAGCAGGTCTTCGCCCTGGTCATAGAGATCCTTGGCGAATTCGATGATCAGAATCGCGTTCTTCGCCGACAGGCCAATGATGGTGATCAAGCCCACCTTGAAGAACACATCGTTGGGCATGCCGCGCAATGCCACCGCGATGACCGCACCGAGAACTCCCAGCGGCACCACCAGCAGCACCGATGTGGGAATCGACCAGCTTTCATACAAGGCCGCCAGGCACAGGAACACGATCAGCAACGACAAGCCCAGGAGCAACGGCGCCTGGCTGCCCGACAGGCGTTCCTGCAATGACAGGCCCGTCCACTCCTGACCCAGCCCTGCCGGCAACTGGTTGACCAGGCGCTGGATCTCCGCCATCGCTTCGCCGGTGCTGTGCCCCGGCGCCGCTTCGCCGGAGATCGCAATGGCGGGGTAGCCGTTGTAGCGGGTCAATTGCGTCGGGCCCTGGGTCCAGCGGGCTTCGACGAAGGACGATAAGGGCACCATCTTCCCGGCATTGTTGCGTACGTGGATCTTCATCAGGTCGGCCACCTGGCTGCGCTGGTCGCCTTCGGCCTGCACCACCACCCGCTGCATACGGCCCTGGTTGGGGAAGTCGTTGATGTAGCTCGAACCGATGGCCGACGACAGTACATTGCCCACATCGGCAAAGGACACGCCGAGTGCATTGGCCTGCTTGCGGTCCACTTCCAGCTGCACTTGCGGGGCGTCGGCCAGGGCGCTTTCACGCACGTTGGCCAGGATCGGGCTTTTTTCGGCAGCCGCCAGCAATTCGGTACGGGCCGCCATCAATGCCGCATGGCCAACGCCGCCACGGTCCTGCAAGCGGAACTCGAAACCGCTGGAGGTGCCCAGGCCGTCCACTGGCGGGGGCAGCACCGCATAGGCAATCGCATCCTTGAGTTCGCTGAAGGCTGCGTTGGCGCGGTCGGCAATCGCCGAGGCGGAATCCTGGCTGCTGCGCTGTGACCAATCCTTGAGCGTGGTAAACGCCAGCGCCGCGTTCTGCCCCGAGCCGGAAAAGCTGAAGCCCATGATCATGGTGGTATCGCCCACTCCAGGCTCACTGGCGTTATGCGCCTCGATCTGCTCGGCCACCTGCGTCGTGCGGTTCTTGCTGGCGCCCGGCGGTAGCTGGATATCGGTGATGGTGTAACCCTGGTCTTCCACCGGCAGGAACGAGGAGGGCAGGCGGCTGAACATCCAGCCCAGGCCCACCAGCAATACCAGATAGATCAGCAAGTAACGGCCACTGCGCTTGAGGGCGTAGGCCACCCAGCCTTCATAGCGGTCGGTCAGTTGTTCGAAGCGCCGGTTGAACGCACCGAAGAAGCCGCCCTTGGCGTGGTGTTCGCCTGGGGCTATCGGCTTGAGCAGGGTGGCGCACAGGGCCGGGGTCAAGGTCAGGGCGAGAAACGCCGAGAACAGGATCGACGTCGCCATCGACAACGAGAACTGCTGATAGATCACCCCCACCGAGCCGGCCATGAACGCCATCGGCAGAAACACCGCCACCAGCACCAGGGTAATGCCGATGATCGCCCCGGTGATCTGGCCCATGGCTTTCTTGGTCGCGTCCTTGGGCGACAGCCCCTCGGTGGCCATGATCCGCTCGACGTTTCCACCACCACGATCGCATCGTCCACCAGGATGCCGATCGCCAACACCATGCCAAACATGGTCAGCACGTTGATCGAGAAGCCCAGCAACAGCATGGTGGCGAAGGTGCCCATCAGTGCAATCGGCACCACCAGTGTCGGGATCAGCGTATAGCGCACGTTCTGCAGGAACAGGAACATCACCGCAAACACCAGCGCCATCGCTTCCAGCAGGGTGTAGACCACCTTGGTGATCGAGACTTTGACGAACGGCGAGGTGTCGTACGGAATCTTGTATTCCACGTTGGCCGGGAAGTAGCGCGACAGCTCGTCCATCTTCGCGCGCACCAGCGTTGCGGTGTTCAACGCGTTGGCCCCGGGCGACAGCTGCACGCTGACCGCCGTGGACGGCTTGCCGTTCAAGCGCGTGGAGAATTGGTATTCCTGACTGCCGACTTCTACCCGCGCCACATCGCCGATGCGCACGGTGGAGCCGTCCGGGTTGGCCTTGAGTACGATCTCGGCAAATTCCGCCGGGGTCGACAACTGGCCCTTGACCAGGATCGCGGCGGTGATTTCCTGGGTGTGGGTACCCGGCAGATCACCGATGCTGCCTGCCGATACCTGGGCGTTCTGCGCGCTGATCGCGGCGTTCACATCCGCCGGGGTCAGGTTGAAGCCGATCAGCTTCTGCGGGTCGATCCAGATGCGCATCGCGCGTTCGGCGCCATAGAGTTGCGCCTTGCCCACGCCTTCCACGCGCTTGAGTTCGTTCATCACGTTGCGCGCCAGGTAATCGCTGAGCGCTACGTCATCAAGCTTGCCGTCGTTGGAGGTCAGCGTCACCAGCAACAGGAAACCGGCGGACACCTTCTCCACCTGCAAGCCTTGCTGGGTCACCGCCTGTGGCAGGCGTGGCTCCACCGCCTTGAGACGGTTCTGCACATCCACCTGGGCCATTTCCGGGTTGGTGCCCGGCTGGAACGTGGCGGTGATGGTGGCCGAACCCAGGCTGCTCTGGGATTCGAAATACAACAAATGATCGGCACCGTTGAGCTCCTGCTCGATCAGGCTGACCACACTTTCATCCAGGGTCTGGGCCGACGCGCCCGGGTACACCGCGTAGATTTCCACTTTCGGCGGCGCCACGTTGGGGTACTGGGCCACCGGCAATTGCGGGATGGCCAGCACCCCGGCCAGCAGAATGAACAGGGCCACCACCCAGGCAAAGATCGGGCGGTCGATAAAGAACTGCGGCATGGTCAATGATCCTTAATGGCCGGTGGCCTGGGCAAGCGGGGCGGGGCTGTCATCCACCTCGACCTTGTCGCCGGGGCGCGCGTGCTGCAAACCCTCGACGACGATGCGGTCGCCGGCCTTGAGGCCGCTGCTGACCACCCAGCGGTCGTCGATCACCGCGCCCAGTTCCACCGGTTGCTGGCTCACGGTCTGCGTGGCGTCCAGCAACAGCACCATGGGCACACCGGCGCTGTCGCGGGTGATGGCGCGTTGCGGCACGCTGAGGCCCTGCTTGTCGACCGCCTGTTCCAGGCGTACCCGCACGAAACTGCCGGGCAGCAAGTCGAGGTCCGGGTTGGGGAACTCGCTGCGCAGGATGATCTGCCCGGTGCCCGGATCGACGCTGATCTCGGCGAACAGCAATTTGCCCGGTAACGGGTACAGGCTGCCGTCGTCCTGGATCAATGTGGCCTTGGCCTGGTCCTGACCCACCTGTTTCAGGCTGCCGGCGCGGAAGGCGCGCCGCAGGTCATTCAATTCGCGAGTGGACTGGGTGAGGTCGGCGTGGATCGGGTCCAGTTGCTGGATGATCGCCAGGGGCGTGGCTTCGTTCTGGCCCACCAGTGCACCTTCGGTCACCAGCGCCCGGCCGATGCGCCCGGAAATCGGTGCGGTCACGGTGGCGTAGCCCAGGTTCAGCCGGGCGCGTTCGACGGCGGCCTGGCTGGCGGCGACCTCGGCGTTGGTCTGGCGCACGGCGGCGCGGGCGTTGTCGTAGTCCTGGCCACTGATCGCGTTGTCTTCCACCAACTGGCTGTAACGTTGCTCTTGCAGGCGTGCCTGGAACGCGTTGGCCTCGGCCTTGCTCAAATTCGCCCGGGCACTGTCCAGGTCGGCCTTGAACGGCGCCGGGTCGATGCGAAACAGTACGTCGCCCTGTTTCACATCGTGGCCTTCCTTGAACACCCGCTGCATCACCACGCCCGCCACCCGTGCACGTACTTCGGCGATGCGCGGCGCGGCGATGCGCCCGCTCAGTTCGCTGCTGATGGACAGCGGCTTGGCTTGCAGGGTTTCGATGCGCACCTTGGCCAGGGGCATTTGCGGCGCCTCGGCGTCGGAACGGCCACAGCCCGTCAAGGCCAGCGTGAAGGCCAGCAGGCAAAACGGCGCAAACAGATTCTTCGACATGCTCTTATCCCGATAGTGACCGGTGCATCCTAAGGTCGTGGTTATCGGGGTGCTGTGAAGCTGTGTACAGCGTCTGTGAAGAAATGTAAGGCAAGGCCCACAGCCGGCTGCGGGCGTATATCCTTGCACAATCCTGCAAAATCGTATTTTTTGGAAACATCTGTATGCCCAACATCCTCCTGGTGGAAGACGACGCCGCACTCTCCGAGCTGATTGCCAGCTACCTGGAGCGCAATGGCTATCAAGTCAGCGTGCTCAGCCGGGGCGACCATGTGCGCGAACGTGCGCGGCTCGACCCGCCGGACCTGGTGATCCTCGACCTGATGTTGCCCGGCCTCGACGGCTTGCAGGTGTGCCGTCTGTTGCGCGCCGACTCGGCGGGCCTGCCGATCCTGATGCTCACCGCCCGCGACGACAGCCATGACCAGGTGCTGGGCCTGGAGATGGGCGCCGATGACTACGTGACCAAACCCTGCGAGCCCCGTGTGCTGCTGGCTCGTGTGCGAACGCTGCTGCGCCGCAGCAGCCTGTCCGAACCGCAGGTGGCCAATGACCAGATCCTGATGGGCAACCTGTGCATCGACCTGTCGGAGCGCACGGTGACCTGGCGCGGCCAGCCGGTGGAGTTGTCCAGCGGCGAATACAACCTGCTGGTGGTGCTCGCGCGGCATGCCGGTGAAGTGCTCAGTCGCGACCAGATCCTGCAACGCCTGCGCGGTATCGAGTTCAACGGTACCGACCGCTCGGTGGACGTGGCCATCTCCAAGCTGCGCCGCAAGTTCGACGACCATGCCGGCGAAGCGCGCAAGATCAAGACGGTGTGGGGCAAGGGCTATCTGTTCAGCCGCTCCGAGTGGGAATGCTGATCCATGTTTCGTGTGCTGCTGCGGCTCTACCTCATCACCATCGTGACTTACAGTGCGGCGATCTTCCTGATCCCCAAGCTGGTGATCCAGGTCTTCCAACATCGCTACCTCGACTACAACGTCGAGCAGTCCCGCGGGACGCAAAAGCTCATCGTCAAACAATACCTGCGTGCGCCGGTGGAGCGCTGGTCCCAGGTGACCGAGCAGTTGGGCCGCGACTTTGCGCCGCTGAAAGTGCAGTTGCTGTTGCGTCAGGATGCCAGCTACACCCCGGAAGAAGAGCAACTGCTGGAGCAGGGCAAACCGGTGATTCGCCTGGGCGACTGGGGCTGGATGGAGGAAGTCAGTTCGCCGATCAACCAGCAGTTCGTGGTCAAGCTGACCATTCCGCCCGATCCGCTGGACATGAACCTGTTGTACTGGTCGATGAATGTCTTGATCGGTGCCGCGCTGCTGGCCTGCCTGTTGGCGTGGCTGCGGCCGCACTGGCGGGACCTGGAGCGCCTGAAGAGCACCGCCGCGCACTTGGGCCAGGGCAACCTGACCGAGCGCACACGCATTCCGGCCAGTTCCAGCATCGGTAGCCTGGCGTCGGTGTTCGACACCATGGCCGACGACATCGAGCGCCTGCTCAACCAGCAGCGCGACTTGCTCAATGCGGTGTCCCACGAACTGCGCACGCCGCTGACGCGCCTGGACTTCGGCCTGGCCCTGGCGTTGTCCGAAGACCAGCCTCCCGCCAGCCGCGAGCGCCTGCAAAGCCTGGTGGCGCATATTCGCGAGCTGGACGAGTTGGTGCTGGAATTGCTGTCCTACAGCCGCTTGCAAAACCCCGCGCAACTGCCGGAACGGGTCGAGGTGATGCTCGATGAATTTATCGACAGCGTGTTGGGCAGTGTCGATGACGAACTGGAGAACCCCGAGATCGTCATCGACGTGGTCCTCGACTGCGCGGTAGAGCGTTTCAGCCTCGACCCGCGCCTGACGGCCCGTGCCCTGCAGAACCTGCTGCGCAATGCCACGCGCTACTGCGAAAAACGCATCCAGGTGGGCGTGAAGGTGTGTCCCAGGGGCTGTGAAATCTGGGTGGATGACGACGGTATCGGCATTCCGCCGGACCAGCGCGAACGCATTTTCGAACCGTTCTACCGTCTCGACCGCAGCCGCGACCGCGCCACGGGCGGCTTCGGCCTGGGCCTGGCCATCAGCCGACGCGCCCTGGAAGCCCAGGGCGGTACGTTGACGGCCCTGGCGTCGCCCTTGGGTGGCGCGCGCTTTCGGGTGTGGTTGCCCAGCGTCAGCTGATCAAAGCACCTTGACCGCGCGGCCGATCGCCTGGATCGGCCCCGTGGGCTTGCCGGTCGGTGAGCCGCGTGCGTCTTCCAGGGTCATCTCGAACAACTGGTCGTGGGTAAGCGGCGGCAGTTTGTCCAGCGGCAGCGACAGCGTCTGCCCCGGCTTGACCAGCCCCAGGGACACCGGCCCCTGCCAGCCATCCGCCTTGGTCCAGAACTCCAGGGCCTTGTCGGCAGGCACTTCCATCACGCTCAACGGAATCAACTGAATTCGCTGGTCATCGCTGGCCTGGATCACCCAGCCCGGTGCCTGGCTTTGCGGTGCCATCAGCACCACTACAAAGGACGGCTCAGCGGCGGGCGGGCGGATCATCAGCAGTGTGGCCAAAGTGAGGGTGGCCACCAGTCCGGCAGCAGCCAGTCCGCGCCACACGACAATCAGGTCCCACCAACGAGCGGGGGCCTGGCCGATGGCACGCTCAATGCGGCGCCACAGCTCGGCGGAGGGAGGCACTGGCTCGGCCAACGCGGTCAGGGGCAGCAGGCGCTGCTCCCAGGCATCCACCGCCGCGCGTAATTCGGCGTCGTGGGTGAGGCGTCGTTCCACCTCGGCGCGCTGTTCGGCGGGCAGGGTGCCCAACACATATTCACTGGCGAGTTCATCCAACGGGCTGTTCATGCCATGCACTCCCGCAGCGCGGCGAGGCTACGTTTGATCCAGGCTTTGACGGTCCCCAGCGGGGTGTCGAGTTTCCGGGCGATTTCGCTGTGGGAATAACCGTCGACATAGGCATGCAGGATACAGGTGCGACGGACCGGGTCGAGCTGCGCCAGGCAGGTGTGAATCTGCCCGGTACGTGCACTGAATTCGAAGGTATCGGTGGTGCTTTGCTCGTGCTCTTCGCCCAGCGGGACTTCCCGGTAATGGTTGCGCACCCCGTTCAGCGCCAGGTGCCGGGTCACGCTGAATACCCAGCCACGGGCCGAGCCGCGCGCGGGGTCGAAACTGCCGGCACCGCGCCAGATTTTGATGAATGCGTCATGCACGATGTCTTCGGCCAGGGCCTTGTTCCGTGCAATGCGCAACGCCACGCCGAGCAAGTGGCTGCTCTCTTGTTCATAGAGCCTGCGCAAGGCGCGCTGATCACCCTGTGCACAGGCCAGCAGACAAGCTTCGTAGTCGAACTCAAACACGTCGTGCTACCCCCAGGCGGCGAACCGCGCTTTGATCAACTGTGGGGGCAGCGTAGTCGACTTTGCTCAGTTGGCCGCCCAGAAGATGTAATCGGCCTGGTACTTCACCACTTCCTGTTTGCCTTTATTGGCCACCGTGCATTCACTGCTCGGTGCCACACCGCCCTTGAGCGCCACACGCTGGATGTAACTCACGCCGCTCATGGCGCCCTTGCCTTCAGCCGGGTTGGCCTTGACCAACTGATACGGCAGGTTGCCCGCTCCCGACGGCGCCACTGCCAACTGGGTGCCGGTGATTTTCGAACCGTCCTCGGCCTGCCAGGTGGCGGGCGGACCGAAGTAAGTCCCCACCTGCTTGCCACTGCGGTCATTCAGCACGGCCTTGGGGCCGACGAAAGTCCACTCGGCCTGGCCGGCGGCGTTGGCCTTGTCCCGGCACTCGTAGGTGATTTCGCCGACGCCGGTGGTTTCCAGCGCCACCTTGTGACCGTCCGGCACCTTGATGCTGTCGGGCAAGCCGGTCTGGGCGAAGGCGGCGGGCGCTGCGGCGAGCAGGGCGGTCAGGCAGAACAATGCTTTAGCGTTCATGGGTGCTTCTCCATTTCAGTCGAACAGCAGGGTTGCTGACAGGACTACCCCTGAGCCGCCGGACTGGATGCAGCCATCGAAAAATAAACTCGCGAGTGTGCACTGGGGTTCCCGCGTTACCCGAGGAGAGATTGGCAATGACGGGAGTTCAGGCGTCTGCTCAACAAGGACCCGGGCCTATGTTTTCCGCCGCCTGGACTGAAAGGCATAAAGTCAGATCATATTGATATAAGTCGTTATAAGAAAAATCGCTATCCTGCGGCCAGAAATTTATAAGGCCGCGGGTAGCTGTAATGGATGTGGGTAATGGTGGTTTCGTAATTGCGGGCCTGATCGTGGGTTTTATCGTGGGCATGACCGGTGTGGGCGGGGGCTCGCTGATGACGCCGATCCTGTTGTGGTTTGGCATCAACCCGGCCACCGCCGTGGGCACCGACCTGTTGTACGCCGCCATCACCAAGTCCGGTGGGGTGCTGGTGCACAGCAAGAACAAGAACATCGACTGGTCGATCACCGGCTGGCTGACCCTGGGCAGTGTGCCGGCGGTGCTGTTGACATTGTGGTTCCTGGCCAGCCTGCACACCGACCCCAGTGCCATGAACGCGGTGATCAAGCAGGCCCTCGGTGTGGTGTTGCTGCTGACGGCCCTGGCAATTCTGTTCAAGAACCGGCTGTTGGCGTTTGCCCAGCGCCATGCCGGCGACGACTACAGCATGAGCCCGCGTAATCTCAACGCGCTCACCGTGATGACCGGGGCGATCCTGGGCACCATGGTGGCCCTGACGTCCATTGGTGCGGGGGCTCTGGGTACGGTGGCGCTGTTTATCCTGTATCCGTTTCTTGCGACCCGCCGGTTGGTGGGGACCGAGATCGCCCATGCCGTGCCTTTGACGCTGGTGGCGGGGTTGGGGCATGCCAGCATGGGCAATATGGATTGGCAGTTGCTGGGTTTCCTGTTGATGGGGTCGTTGCCCGGCATTTACCTCGGGAGCCATATGACGGGCAAAGTGCCGGATGGCGTGCTGCGACCTTGTCTGGCGGTGATGTTGATGAGTATTGGGTACAAGTTGGCATTTTGATTGAGGGGATAGCCGTCGATGCGGGGCAACTGTGGGAGCTGGCTTGCCTGCGATGCTTTCAACGGGGTGTGCCTGATTCACCGAGGCGTCTATCTCCTTCACGACGTGACCCTCGGCCCATTCCCAATCTGCCAGACAAACGGCGGCTCAGTCCCATTCACCACCCAATCCCCCACAATCCGCGCCTTGTAAATCACCGGGTTATGTGAAGACACCGTCCGCGCATTGCGCCAATGCCGATCCAGCGCTTTACCCTGACGCACATCCGAAGCCCCCAGCGCATTGAACAATTCGCTGGTCGCTCGCTGGATCAATTCCGACACCACCACCTGCGCCGTCGCCGATTCAATCTCCGCAGCCACATTGGCTTCGCGCTCCAGCGCCGCATCCCCGCCGAACCGTGCCACATACGCCCGCTGCGCCGGCACTGCCGCTTTCAACGCGCTGGCCTCGGCGGCGTAAACCAGTGCAGCCACTTCACCCACCACCTGCTGAACCTGCGCGTCCTGGCTGACATGGGGCGCATTGCCATGACTGTAGATGCGTGTGCGACTGCGCACCTGATGGGCCACATCACGCAGTGCGGCGCGGCCGATGCCCGCGAGGCTGGCCAGTAGCACCAATTGATAGAACGCCGTCTGGTATTTGAACCGCGTGGCGAAGTCGATCACGTTCTCCGCCTCCACCACTGCATCGCTGAAGCGTGTGGTGCCGCTGCCCGTGGTGCGCTGGCCAAAGCCGTCCCAGTCATCGCTCTGCACCACGCCCGGCTGCTGCGTACGGGTGGCGGCGATCACATCGGCGCCCGTGTCACTGCGCTGGGCGTACACATCGATCCAGTCGGAAAACAGGCTGCCGGTGCTGTAGAACTTTTCGCCATTGAGCGTCCAGCGGTCGCCATCGGGGCTGACGTGGGTGACCACATCGCCAATGGCGACGTTGCCGATTTCGGTCCAGGCGCAGCCGACGATATCGCCGTCGACGAAACGCTTGAACCACAGGTCGCGGCCAGCGCCGGGCGGCGCATTCAAGCGGTCTTCGGCAAACGCGAAATGCCCGCGCAACGCCTGAGGCACATTCGAGTCGGCCTCGGCCAACTCGATCAGCAGCTCAAACAACTGCGGCAGCGAGGCGCCGCCACCGCCGTATTCCACTGGCACACGCACGGCGCCGAACCCGGCCTCTTTCAGCCATTGGATCGGTTCGTGGGGCAGGGTGCGCGTTTGCTCGCGCGCCACGGCACCCTCGGCGATGCGCTGGAAGATGGGTCGAAAGCGCGCCGCCAGCGTGGGGTAGTCGACGCCGGTGGACAGCGGGTTGATGACGTGTTGCTCGGTCATGGGCAAGGTTCCTGGGCAGTGATCGATGCAAAGGGGATTGCACAGTCCGTGCCGGGCTCCGGCATGCGTATTTACGGGACGTGACGGTCGCCCACTGTTGCCCTGGCAACAGCTGATCGACAAACCGGCACGCTCTGCGACAGGGGCGTCGGTACCCCGCAATCATCCCGAATGCCCCTGGCATGGACGTTTCCCCGCGCTGGCACGCTTGCTGCTCAAGCCTGGGTACATCCCCTTGTGCGAGGTACCGTGCGATGAGTCAGCAAGCTGTGAAATTTGCCTATTGGGTGCCCAACGTCAGCGGTGGTCTGGTGGTGAGCAAGATCGAACAACGCACCCACTGGGGTATCGATTACAACCGCAAACTGGCGCAATTGGCTGAAGAGGCCGGCTTTGAATACGGCCTCACCCAGATCCGCTTCACCGCCGGCTACGGTGCGGAAAATCAGCATGAGTCGGTGGCGTTCAGCCATGCGCTGTTGGCTGCGACCAGCAAACTCAAGGTCATCGCCGCGATCCTGCCCGGCCCCTGGCAGCCGGCGCTGGCGGCCAAGCAATTGGCGACCATCGACCAGCTGACCAATGGCCGCATTGCGGTGAACATTGTCAGTGGCTGGTTCAAGGGCGAATTCCAGGCCATCGGCGAACACTGGTTGGAGCACGACGAGCGTTATCGCCGTTCCGAAGAGTTCATCCGGGCCTTGAAAGGCATCTGGAGCCAGGACGCGTTCACCTTCAAGGGCGACTTCTACCGCTTCGACCACTACACCCTCAAGCCCAAGCCCATCGGCCAGCCGGAAGTGTTCCAGGGTGGCAGTTCGCGCGCGGCGCGGGACATGGCGGCGCGGGTATCGGATTGGTACTTCACCAACGGCAACACGCCTGAGGGCATCAAGGCACAGGTCGACGATATTCGTGCCAAGGCGGCCGCCAATCAGCATTCGGTCAAGGTCGGCGTGAACGCGTTCATCATCGCCCGCGACACCGAGGAAGAAGCCCGCGCAGTGCTGGCAGAAATCATCGACAAGGCCGACCCCGACGCGGTGAACGCCTTTGGTGACGCCGCCAGGCAAGCGGGCCGGGCTTCGCCGGAGGGCGAGGGCAATTGGGCCAAGTCGAGCTTCGAGGACCTGGTGCAGTACAACGACGGCTTCAAGACCAATTTGATCGGCACCCCGCAGCAGATCGCCGAACGCATCGTCGCGCTCAAGGCCGTGGGGGTGGACCTGGTGCTGGCGGGCTTCCTGCACTTTCAGGAAGAGGTCGAATACTTCGGCAAGCGCGTGTTGCCGCTGGTGCGCGAACTGGAGGCCAAGGCCGGTACCAGGCAGGTGGCTTGATGCACTTCTGGGACCCCTGCCACTACAACGGCTCAGCGCTCCAGGCGCTTCTCCAGGCGTAGCGCCGGGGTGTGGTCTTCGTAATAGTCGTCGATCAGGGCAAAGCGCCGGTAGCCGTTGCGTTCATACAGGGCCAGTGCACTGGGGTTGTCGGTGCGCACTTCCAGGCGCAGGCCGGTGCAACCCTGTTCAACGGCACACGCCTCGATCCGGGCCAGCAGCTGTTTGCCGAGGCCCAGGCCGCGCGCAGGCTCGGCGATGGCGATGGAATACAGCCGCGCCAGCAGAGCGCCGCGGCGGAACAACACCAGGGCGTAACCGAGCAAGCGTCCGTCACTTTCCGCCACCAGCAGCCGCCCATGGGCGCGGCTGACCATCCACCGAAAACTGCGCGATGACAGTCGGTCGCTGATAAAACAGTGTTGTTCCAGTGCTATTAATTCAGGTATATCGCCGGGGGTTGCAACACGAAAGAAAAGAGCCATATGACCGCCGTAAAAGTTGCGTAACGAAACGGGACTTCTCTAAAAGATCGTGCTTAATAGAAAAGGTCGAGTTCTCTAGAGCGGATCAAATACTATGTCGGCGGTACAAGGTCATTGGCGTGAAGTATCCGGGCAAACCGTCGCAACGACAATCACTTCCCAGGGTTATTTTTCGGCTGCTTCCAAAGGCGCAAGTCAGGTCATGATTATTGTCGAGCGCAAGGAAGATTGGGCTTCTTACTTCCCCAGCGAAGACATTGTCACGGCCCAGGAATACCTGGAGCAGTCTCGGGAAAACGAAGCGGGCAAACGCGTCCAGGTGATCAATCTGTGCCGCAGCTACAAGTACCTGGGGCATGGCTACTATTGTTCGCTGCTGGCTGAAGCCCGTGGCCACAAGGTAATCCCGTCGGTGCGCACCATCAGTGAATTGACCCGGAAATCACTGTACGGTCTGGCGCTGGATGACTTGGATAAAACCCTGGATAAAGCCTTGAGTCATCATCTTTACAGCAATACCGAAGGGTTTACCCTGACCCTTTATTTTGGAAAAACCACAATAGAACCGTTGCAGGAGCTGGCCCGTCAGTTATTTGAAGTATTTCCCTGCCCGATTCTATTAGTTGAGTTCAAACGCAATAACGGCTGGCATATCGAAGGGGTCAAGTCCGGGGTCTTGCACAAGTTGCGCGATGATCAGGAAGATCAGTTCGCCCACGCCCTTGACAACTTCAGCCGCAAGATCTGGCGCCAGCCCCGTTCACGCCGGTTGGCCCGTTATGACCTGGCGATCCTCCACGACCCCCAGGAACAGTTGCCACCGTCCAACGCCCGCGCCCTGGACAATTTCATCCGGGTAGGCAAAGGGTTGGGCATCGACGTGGAGTTGATCGAACGCAAGGACTATTCCCGCCTGGCCGAATACGATGCCCTGCTGATCCGCGAGACCACCAGCGTCGACAACCACACTTACCGTTTCGCCAAAAAAGCCGAAAGCGAAGGCCTGGTGGTGATGGACGACCCGACGTCGATTCTGCGCTGCACCAACAAGGTTTACCTCACGGATCTGCTGAATAGCCATCAACTGGGCATGCCCGCCACCGAAATTCTCTACAAGGAACGACCGGAAGACTTCGAGCGGGTCGGCGAGCGCCTGGGGTTCCCGTTGGTGCTGAAGATCCCCGACGGTTGTTTCTCCCGTGGCGTGATCAAGGTCGAGAGCCAGGCCGCGCTGCTCAGGGCCACCGCCGAGCTGTTCGAGCATTCGGTGCTGTTGCTTGCGCAGGAATTTTTCTACACCGAGTACGACTGGCGCATCGGCGTGCTCAACCGCAAGCCGATCTTTGCCTGTCAGTACTTCATGTCCAAGGGCCATTGGCAGATTTACAACCACAAGGCTATCGGCCAGGACATCAACGGCGAATGCCGAACCCTGGCTGTCCATGAAGCGCCCCGGGCAGTGGTGGAACTGGCGGTGAAGACCGCCAACCTGATCGGCGACGGTCTTTATGGCGTCGACCTCAAGCAATCCGGCGAAAAAGTGGTGGTGATCGAAGTCAACGACAACCCCAACCTGGACGCCGGTATCGAAGACGCCTACTTGCAGGACGACCTCTATGGCCTGGTGCTGGAGGAGTTCGTCAGGCGCCTGGAGCTCAAGCGTCAGGGCCAGGTCTGGTGAGCCGGCGATGATCCAGCGTTTTCGGGCTGAGGGTATTGGGGCTGAAACGAATAGCGGGCGGCGCCAATGTTGTGTAACCACTGATCCCCTGTGGGAGCTGGCTTGCCTGCGATGGCATCACTGCGGTGCTCCTGAAACACCGCGTGTACCGTATCGCGGGCAAGCCAGCTCCCACAGGGATAGGCAGAGGCTAGAGAAATGCTGTCAGCAGGGCCATCGCGCCGGGTGCATTCTCACCAGCGATAGAGATCCAGTGTGGGAGCGGGCTTGCTCGCGAAGGCGATGGGCCCGTCAAAACAGCAGTGACTGATATTCCGCTTTCGCGAGCAAGCCCGCTCCCACATTGGGTTTGTGCTCGGCTCGGAAGCGGACCGACTGGCAAGATTCCTCGACTGAATCTGGAATGCAATCTGACAGGTAATAGAGGCCAACTGTGGGAGCCGGGCTTGCCCGCGATGGCGGAGTGTCAGTCGCCAACGTTGTTGGCTGATGTACGGCTATCGCAGGCAAGCCAGCTCCCACAGGGGATAGGCAGTGGCTGGAAAAATGCTGTCAGCAGGGCCATCGCGCCGGGCGCTTTCTCGCCAATAATAGGGAAGCTGGCTTGTCGGATCGCCGCACCGCTGCGATGACGGTGGCAGGGCTAACAGGGAATCTGCCAAGACAGTTGCTCCCCCAGGGTGTATGTCGCTCAGCTGGACGGTTGCAGGGTCAAGACCTCAAAACCGTCCGCCGTCACCGCCACGGTATGTTCCCATTGCGCCGACAGGCTGTTGTCACGGGTGACCACTGTCCAGCCATCCTTGAGGTTGCGCACTTTGGCACTGCCCTGGTTGAGCATCGGCTCCACGGTGAACACCATGCCTTCGCGCAGTTCCAGCCCGGTGCCGGGGCGGCCGAAATGCAGGATCTGCGGTTCTTCGTGCATCTGCCGACCAATGCCATGACCACAGTATTCGCGCACCACGCTGTAGCCATTGGCCTGTGCGTGGCTTTGGATCGCGTGGCCGATATCGCCCAGGCGCGCGCCAGGCTTGACCTGGCGGATGCCGGCCCACATCGCTTCGAACGTCTGTTCCACCAGGCGCCGTGCCTTGGGCGAGACGTTGCCGATCATGTACATCTTGCTGGAATCGGCGATGAAGCCACCTTTTTCCAGGGTGATGTCGATATTGATGATGTCGCCGTCCTTGAGCACGTCCCTGGCGCTGGGCATGCCGTGGCACACCACCTCGTTGATCGAGGTGTTGATGCAGAAGGGGTAGTCGTACTGACCCAGGCTGGCGGGGCGGGCCTTGAGGTCGTTGCGGATGAAGGTTTCGACAGCGGCATCCAGCTCCAGGGTGGAGCGGCCGGCGGCGACAAAACCGTCGAGCATGCTGAACACTTGCGCCAGCAGGCGCCCGGATTCACGCATCACGGCCAGTTGCGGGGCGGTCTTGATCATCAACTGCGCCCTCGGATCAGATCTGGTTTGTCCAGCAACAGTTTGTTGATCAACTCGTTGTAAGGCAGGCTGGGGTTGAGTTCGGCGAGCAGGCCGATCTTGATCCAGAACTCGGCCTGGGCGTTGATGGAGCGGTCCATGGCCGCGCTGGCCAGGCGCAGTTGTTCGTGCAGTTGGTCGGTGATCTTGACGATGCCCATAGGGTTCACTGTGTCAGGTGGATATACAAAGCGTATATGTTTCGTATATCTCGAGTAAACCCCCGTTCATCAACGGGTTGAAAGTTTGCGACATGTTGCCGGCTGAGGGATGACCCAGCAGATGGTCTGTCAGGAACGCTTGGATTAAACGTTTAATCCCTGGAGTTCGACGAAGGTTTGGTTTCTGAATGTAAAAACGCAGCGAGTTAGCTGAAAAACCGCACTGGTTATGAGGAAAGGTTACAACGCTGTAGGATTTTGCCGAGTAGGCTTGGGTGTTGTAAGTGTCTTCCAAGGCTGGCAAGACGTGGCAGGCAAGGCGCCTGCGAGCGGTCCGGCGGTTCATAAAATCGATTGGCGGTCTCAAAAAAGGAGAGGTTGGCCATGCTTTCGGAATTAGAACTTCGCAGCATTATTGAAGGAAGTTTCCTGCCTAAACGGTGCGAGTGCACCAAAGCCGAAGATGCTTCGCTGACGATCAAGGTCTATGACGACCGCGACCGTGACCGAGTGGATCTGGAAGTCAAAGGCATCAATGCCGAAAAACTCGACAGCAGTCGAGCCATTTGCAACCTGATCACCGGGTTGCGCGAAGACCTCAAACATACCCAAGCGCCGATCCTGCAACGCGTGGGAGGGCGAGGCTACTACTAGGCAGGCTGTGCAAAAAACCGGAGGGCCTGGAGAAACGCCAGGCCCAATACGGCTCCATCATCGTTTTGCCATTCGTTCGCGCCCCGCACTCAGTTCTGAAGCATGCAGGCGTCGGACAATTTCTGATAACTCACATGTCGGACTTCACCGGCCTTGTCCAGAAACTTGATGTCCGCCGTGATGACCTTGCACTCGGGAGTGTCCGGTTCGTTCATGGCAATGACTTTGCGAATATCCAGGGGCATGCCATAGCGATACGGCACGGGCTTTGATTCAGCCTGTGCGGTTGTCGCCAGAGCAGTGATTGTCAGAATGCCGCCAAGCAGGAAGAGGTTGCGCAGTTTCATGGGGTTTCTCCATCAGTGATCCGCCTCATCGACGTGATGAAACGGTGGCCGCCCCGTCGGTTTGCAACCGGTGCAGGGGCGGTCGGGCTCACTGTTGATCATCAAGCTTAATCATTGATTAAATTGAAGTTTCTGAGAATTTCCCTACGTTTTAGAGGAAAGCGTCCTACGAAACAGCCGGTCTTTTCCAAGTTCAGTTCTGGAAACTGCAAGCATCCGACAGTTTGCGGTAACCCACGTCTTCCACCTTGCCGGCGGTGTCCACGAACTTGATGTCCGCGTCGATGACCTTGCAGTCGTTGGTCTGGGCCTCGTTCATGGCCAGCACCTTGGCGATATTCAGCGGCATGCCGTACTGGTAGGGCACCGGTTTGGCATCGGGTTGTTGATCGTCAGCCTGGGCCAGGCCTGACACCGTTGCCAGTGCCAGTGCGCCGCCCAGTATCAAAGTACGCAGTTTCATGGTGGATCTCCGCAAGCAGGTAGGACTTCACTGTCGGCTTGCGGGATTAACCATCGATTAAAGTTTACCTGGCTGACAAAACCTTCATCCAAGCTGCTGGCGATACGGCAGGTCCGGGCCGGTCTTGCCGCAGGTCAGGGCGGCGGCGCGGATCGCGAAGCCGAGCATTGCGTCGATCTGTCCACGGCTGAGCTGTTGCAGGCCAGTCACCGAATCCAGCTGGTGCTCGGTCAGCCAAGCGATCAGGGCGGCCTGGAAGGTATCGCCGGCACCCACCGTGTCGGCCATCACCACCTTCACCGCCGGCTGCGACCAGTGCCCGTGCTGGCGGCTGAACACGCTGGCGCCATCGCCGCCGCGGGTCAGGAACACCAGCTGGCAACGGTGTTGCAGCCAGCCTTGCAACACGCTCTCCGGCGACTGGTTGGGGTAGAGCAGGTGCAGGTCTTCGTCGCTGACCTTGATCAGGTCGGCATGCTTGACCAGTTCGGCCACGCGGTCGCGCCACAGCTGGATGTCGGGCTGCGGGTTGAGTCGCACGTTCGGGTCCAGGCTGATCAGGCGCTTGCCGCTCTCACGCTTGACCAGGTTCAGCAGGGCGTCGCCGATCGGCTGCACCACCAGCGAGAACGAGCCCACATGCAGCCCGCGAATGTCATCGCCCAGCGTCGGCAGGTGCACGACGTCCAGTTGCCGATCGGCGCAGCCTTCACCGCGAAAGCTGTACTGGGGCGAGCCGTTGGCACCCACGGCCACCATCGCCAGGGTGGTCGGCGCAGCGAACTCCACCAGGAAGCGCTCGCTGACGCCTTCATCCTTGAGCACCTGCAACAGGCGTCGGCCGAGGAAGTCGGTGGACAGGCCGCCGAACAGCCCGGCCTCGATGCCCAGGCGGCGCAAGCCTACCGCCACGTTGAACGGCGAGCCGCCGGCAATCGCCTTGTAATTGACCTTGGAAGCCTGCCCGCTGGCATCTTCCTCACTGAAAAAATCGAACAGCGCTTCGCCGCACACCAGATACATAGTCGTTCGCTCTTAAAGGGTTGCCACAAGCTGCTGATAGCGCTCGTAAGCCTGTTGATAGGCGCTCACATGCTCGGCCACCGGTTGGGTTCGGCTGGCCGGGTCGACGCTTACGCATTTGTCGCAGAGGCTGGCCAGGGGCTCGCCGGTCCGGGCCCACGCCGCCTGGATCGCCGCGCCCAGGGCCGCGGCTTCGCTTTGTTCGGTACAGATCACTTCGGTGTTCATGATATCGGCGACCATCTGCCGCCACACCGGGCTTTTCGAGCCACCCCCGATCAAGCGGATGCTCTGGCTTTGCAGGCCGGTCTGGCGCAGCAGGTCCAGGCCGTAGCGCAGGCCGAAGGTGGTGCCTTCGACCACGGCGCGGCACAGGTTCGCGCGGGTCAGGTTGGTCATGGTCAACCCGTGCAGGCTGCCGGTGGCGTGGGGCAGGGCGGGTACGCGCTCGCCGTTGAGGAACGGCAGCATGGTCACGCCGTCGGCGCCGATGGGGGCCTGGTCGATCAGGTCATTGAAGGCCGTCAGGTCCAGGTCGAACAACTCGCGGATCACCCCGGTGGCATTGGTCAGGTTCATGGTGCAGATCAACGGCAGCCAGCCACCGCTGGACGAACAGAAGGTGGCGACCGAGGCCTCGGGGCTCACGTTCGGTTGTTCGGCATAGGCGTAGACGGTCCCCGAAGAGCCCAGGCTCATGGTGATCACGCCGGGGGCGATATTGCCGGTGCCAATCGCTCCCATCATGTTGTCGCCGCCGCCACTGGAAACGATGGCATCGGGGTTGATGCCCAAGCGTTCGGCAACGGCTGGCAGCACCGTCCCGACCACCTGGTTGGCGTCGATCAGCTCGGGCAATGCCGCTTCCAGACGCCCGCTGGGGTCGATGTGCTGGAGCAGCGCCACATCCCATTCGCGGCTGCGCACATTGAAATAGCCAGTGCCCGATGCATCGCCGTACTCCGCCACGGCACGACCGGTGAGCCAGTAGTTGAGGTAGTCGTGGGGCAACAGGATATGGGCGATGCGCTCGAAGATGCCGGGGTGTTGTTCGCGGGTCCAGAGCAGTTTGGATACGGTATAGCCCGGCGCAATGGCCACGCCGAGACGCTCCAGTGAGCCGCTTTCACCGCCCAAGTGTTGCAGCAGACGATCGTTCTCGGGCGTTGTTTCGGTGTCGCACCACAGCTTGGCCGGGCGCATTACCTGGCTCTGGTCATCCAGCAACACCAACCCGTGCTGCTGGCCGGAAACACCAACGCCCAGAATGTGCTGGCCATCCACGCCGGCCTGTTGCAGGGCGCGGTGGGTGGCTTCGGTAAAGGCGTTGAGCCATTCCTGGGTGTGCTGTTCGCGACGTCCATTGACGCCGCTGATCAGCGTGTGCGCCGCAGCGCCCAGGCCCAGCACCTGGCCGCTGGACGCATCGAGGACAACGGCCTTGGTGCCTTGGGTGCCGCAGTCGATGCCCAAGTAGAGGTTTCGCTGGGTCATGGTGGAGTGCTCAGCAGTATTGTTTTGTTGAAGTGGAAACCCGATCGGCTGTGGGAGCTGGCTTGCCTGCGATAGCGGTGGTTCAGGCAGCCATGATTCGACTGATAGACCGCTATCGCAGGCAAGCCGGCTCCCACATTTTCAAGCCGGTTTCTTCAGGAGGTTTTGCAGGGTTTGGGTGACGCCGTTGTCACGCAAGCTCACAAAACACCGCTCGAACGCTGCCACAAACTCAGGGGAGTTGGGAATGGCTGTGCCGAAAATCTCCTCCACTCCCAGCAAGCGCTGGCTGATCAACGCGTCATCACTCACCAGCCCCTGGCAAAACTCGGCACGCGGATCGGGGATCTTGTAGCTCACGCCGTTCTCATCCACGCCTTTGAGGTACAGCGCCCACGCTGCGACCACCAGCGCCGCGCGCTCGGTCTCACGGCCATCCGCGATCAGGCGGTTGATGGTCGGTACGGTGAACTTGGGAAACTTCGACGAACCGTCGGAGCAAACGCGCTCCAACTGATCGGCAATCGCCTGGTTGGAGAAGCGATCCACCAGCGTCTGCTTGTAGTCGGTCAGGTCGATGCCAGGCACCGGCGCCAGGTTCGGCGTGACGTCCAGGTCCATGTAGGCGCGCATGTAGGCGACGAACACCGGGTCGTTCATGGTCTCGTGCACAAACCGGTAGCCCTTGAGAAAACCCAGGTAGGTGAGGGCCAGGTGGCTGCCGTTGAGCAGGCCGATCTTCATTTCTTCGTAGGGCGTCACGTCGTCGGTGAACTGCACGCCGACCTTTTCCCAGGCGGGGCGGCCGTTGACGAATTTGTCTTCCAGCACCCATTGCACAAAGGGCTCGCACACCACCGGCCAGGCGTCGTCGATACCGTGATCGTCGTGCAGTTGCAGGCGGTGGGCGGTGCTGGTCATCGGTGTGATGCGGTCGACCATGGCATTCGGGAAGCTCACGTTGGCCTTGATCCAGTCGTGCAGCTCGGCATTGTGCAGGGCGGCGAAGGCCAGCAGGGCCTTGCGGGTGACGGCGCCGTTGTGCGGCAGGTTATCGCAGGACATCACGGTGAACGCCGGAACGCCAGCGGCACGCCGCTGGGTCAGCGCGGCGCAGATGAAGCCGAATACGGTCTTCGGTGCGCCCGGGTGTGCCAGGTCATGCTGGATCTGCGGCAGGTGGGCCATGAATTCGCCGTTGCTGTCGTCGATGCAATATCCGCCTTCGGTGATAGTCAGCGAGACGATGCGAATCGCCGGATCTGCCAGTTTGTCGATCAGCGCCTGGGCACTGTCTTCGGCCAGCAGCATGTCGCTGATCGCGCCGATCACGCGTACTTCGGTGTCGTTGGTGTCGCCCAGTTCGTACAGGGTGAACAGGTAGTCCTGGCCGGCCAGGTCGTCGCGGGCCTTGCGGTCTTCGGCGCGCAGGCCGACACCGCAGATGCTCCAGTCCAGGCCCTCGCCGGTGTTCATCAGCGCGTCGGTGTAATACGCCTGATGCGCGCGGTGGAAACCGCCGACGCCGATATGGGCGATGCCCTGGCGCGTGTCGGCAATCGCGTAGGCGGGCAGCTTCACTTGCGGTGCCAGTTGGGTGAGGTTCTGTTTATTCAGTTTCATCGGCAAAGTCTCGCGAAATCAGGCGGCGGCGCGCAGTGGGCGGGCCACGGCTTTGCCTTCGGTGTCGAACAGATGGCAGTGCGCCGGGTCCAGGTGCAACTGCAGCTTCTCGCCGTACTGGCTGGCCATGTCGCCACGAATCCGCATGGTCAGCGGCTCACCGTTGGCGGTGACGACGTGGCAGAAGGTGTCGCTGCCCAGGCGCTCGCCGACGTCGGCGGTGACGGTCAGGGTGGTCTGGCCCGGGGCGGCGATTTCCAGGTGTTCCGGGCGAATCCCCAGGGTCACGGCGCTGCCCACGCTCAGGCTGGCGCCGCTTTGGGGCAGGCTGATGGTAGTGCCGGCATCCAGTTGCACTTCGCAGCCCTGGCTTTCAACGCGGGTGACCTTGCCTTTGAGGAAACCCATTTTCGGCGTACCCAGAAAGCCCGCCACGAACAGGTTGGCCGGCTGGTGATACAGCTCCAGCGGTGACCCGACCTGCTCGATGCGGCCACTGTTGAGCACCACGACTTTGTCGGCCAGGGTCATGGCTTCGACCTGGTCGTGGGTCACGTAGATCATGGTGGCTTGCAGCTCTTTATGCAGGCGCGCCAGTTCCAGGCGCATCTGCACGCGCAGGGCGGCGTCGAGGTTGGACAGCGGTTCGTCGAACAGGAAAATCTTCGGGTTGCGCACAATGGCGCGGCCAATGGCCACGCGCTGGCGCTGACCACCGGAAAGTTGCTTGGGTTTGCGCTCCAGCAGCGGGCCCAGCTCCAGAATGCGCGCGGCCTCGCTGACCTTGCTTTCCACCAGCTTCTTGTCGACGCCGGCCAGGTCCAGGGCAAACGACATGTTCTTGCGCACGCTCATGTGCGGGTACAGGGCATAGGTCTGGAACACCATCGCCAGGTCGCGCTTGGCCGGGGTCACTTCAGTGATGTCGCGGCCATCCAGCTCGATGGTGCCGTCGGTGACTTCTTCCAGGCCGGCGATCAGGCGCAGCAGCGTGGACTTGCCGCAGCCCGAAGGGCCGACGAATACCACGAATTCCTTGTCGTTCACCTCAAGGTCGATGCCCTTGATGATGGAGAAGCCTTCGAAGCCTTTTTGCAGATTCTTGATTTTCAGGTTGGCCATGATGGGCCTCCGCTTGGAATTTTTATTGAAAGGCCGTTATTTCACGGCGCCGAACGACAAACCGCGCACCAGCTGTTTCTGGCTGATCCAGCCAAAGATCAGGATCGGCGCACAGGCCAGGGTCGACACGGCAGACAATTTGGCCCAGAACAAACCTTCGGGGCTGGAGTAGGAGGCGATCAGTGCGGTCAAGGGCGCGGCGTTGGACGAGGTCAGGTTCAGCGACCAGAACGCTTCGTTCCAGCACAGGATCAGCGACAGCAGCACGGTGGACGCCAGGCCGCCCTTGGCGATCGGCAGCAGCACGCGGACCATCTCCTGCCACAGGGTGGCGCCGTCCAGGCGGGCGGCTTCGAGGATGTCCTTGGGAATGTCCTTGAAGTAGGTGTAAACCATCCAGACCACGATCGGCAGGTTGATCAGGGTGTAGATGATGATCAGCGCGATGCGGGTATCCAGCAGGCCGAAACTCTTGGCCAGCAGGTAGATCGGCATCAGCACGCCCACCGGCGGCAGCATCTTGGTGGACAGCATCCAGAGCAGGGTGCCCTTGGTGCGCTGGGTTTCGTAGAACGCCATGGAGTAGGCGGCCGGCACCGAGATCAACAGGCACAGGGCGGTGGCGCTGAACGAGATGAGCACCGAGTTCCACGCATAGCTGAAGTAGTTGCTGCGCTCGTTGATGTGCAGGTAGTTCTCCAGCGTCGGCGTGAAGATGAACTGCGGCGGTGTGGCGAACGCGTCGATTTCGGTCTTGAAGCTGGTCAGCACCATCCAGAAGATCGGGAAGAAAATCAGGATTGCGATGGCCCAGGCCAGGGTGCCGAGCAACAGGCTTTGCAGGCGGCGGGATTGTTGAAGCGTCATGGCGCGGCCCTCAAGGCTTGTCAGTCAGGTTTTTGCCGATCATCCGCACCAGGATGATCGCCGCGATATTGGCGATGACCACGGCAATCAAGCCGCCGGCCGAGGCCATGCCCACGTCGAACTGCACCAGCGCCTGGTTGTAGATCAGATAGGCGAGGTTGGTCGAGGCGTAGCCCGGCCCCCCATTGGTGGTGGTGAAGATTTCAGCGAACACCGATAGCAGGAAGATGGTTTCGATCATCACCACCACGGCAATCGGGCGGGCCAGGTGGGGCAGGGTGAGGTGCCAGAAGATCGCGATGGCGCCGGCACCGTCCAGGCGCGCGGCTTCCTTTTGTTCCTGGTCGAGGGACTGCATGGCGGTCATCAGCAGCAGGATGGCGAAGGGCAGCCACTGCCACGACACAATGATGATGATCGACAGCAGCGGGTAATGGGCCAGCCAGTCCACGGGCTCGGCGCCGAACAGCTTCCACACGGCGGCGAGAATCCCCGACACCGGGTGGAAAATCAGGTTCTTCCAGATCAGCGCACCGACGGTGGGCATGATGAAGAACGGCGAAATCAGCAACACCCGTACCAGGCCGCGACCGAAGAACTCACTGGCCTCCAGCAAGGCACTGATCAACACGCCGAACACCACGCTGATCAGCAGCACACTGCCTACCAGCAACAAGGTATTGGTGGCACCGGGCAGGAACCCGGAGTCGGTGATGAAATAGGTGAAGTTTTCCAGGCCCACGAACTCGTTTTCGCCGGGATAGAGCAGGTTGTAGCGGATCAGCGAAAAATACAGGGTCATGCCCAGCGGCACGATCATCCACAGCAGCAACAAGGCCACCGAGGGGCTGACGAGAAACCAGCCCGGGTTGGCCACGCGGGTTTTGCGCGGCGTGGCCGGCACGGCGGTTTGCACTTGGGCAGTGTTGGTATTCATAGGGTCACAACCAGTCAGGTACATGCAGAACTAAAGTCGAAGCGCGGTCAGTGTGGGAGCGGGCTTTTGTGGGCGCTGGCTTGCCTGCGATGGCCTCAACTCGGCTTGTCTTACAGACCGAGGTGCTTGCATCGCAGGCAAGCCAGCTCCCACCTAAAAGCAGTTCCTGCATGAAGCCCGCTCCCACATTTACAGCGGCGTGCCCGCTTTATTTGGGATAGCCGGCGCGCTTCATTTCACGCTCGGTGGTGTTTTGCGCAGCGGCCAGGGCCTGGTCCACCGTTTGCTGGCCGGTCAGGGCCGCGGAGAACAGCTTGCCCACCGAGGTGCCAATGGCCTGGAACTCAGGAATGGTCACCAGCTGGATACCGATATACGGCACCGGCTTGAGGGTCGGTTTGGTCGGGTCGGCGACTTTCAGCGATTCCAGCGTCACCTTGGCGAACGGCGCGGCCTTCATGTACTCATCGCTGTAGGTCGACTTGCGCGTGCCTGGCGGTACGTTGGCGATGCCGTCGGTCTTGGCCACGAGCTGGCTGTATTCCTTGGAAGTGGCCCAGCTGGTGAACACCTTGGCGGCGTCCTTGGCCTTGGAACTGGTCGGGATCGCCAGGCTCCAGGAGTACAGCCACGAGGTGCCCTTGTCGGTCTTCTCGTGAGGGGCAAAGGTAAAGCCGACGTGATCGGCCACTTTGCTCTGAGTCTTGTCGGTCACGAACGAACCGGCCACGCTGGCATCGACCCACATGGCACACTTGCCGCTGTTGAACAGCGCCAGGTTTTCGTTGAAACCGTTGCTGGAGGCGCCCGGCGGGCCGGATTTCTTCATGTTGTCGACGTAGAAGTTCAGCGCATCCTTCCATTCAGGGCCGCTGAATTCCGGTTGCCACTTCTCATCGAACCAGCGTGCGCCGTAGCCGTTGGCCAGTGTCGTGATCAGCGCCATGTTCTCGCCCCAACCGGCTTTGCCGCGCAGGCACAGGCCGTACTGCTCTTTGGATTTGTCGGTGAGTTTGCTGGCGAATTCGCCGATCTGCGTCCAGGTTGGATGCTCGGGCATGGTCAGACCGGCGTCCTTGAACAGGTCGGTGCGGTAATAGGTGATCGAGCTTTCGGCGTAGAACGGCAGGGCGTACAGCGAACCCTTGACGGACAGGCCGTCGCGTACCGATGGGAAGACATCATCGAGGTCGTAGGACGCCGGCAGGTCGTTCATCGGCTCCAGCCAACCCTTGGCACCCCAGAGTGCAGCTTCGTACATGCCGATGGTCAACACGTCGAACTGTCCGCCCTGGGTGGCGATGTCAGTGGTCAGGCGCTGGCGCAGCACGTTTTCTTCGAGTACCACCCAATTCAGCTTGATCTCCGGATGCTCGGTCTCGAAGGTTTTCGAGAGCTTTTGCATGCGGATCATGTCGCTGTTGTTGACGGTGGCAATGGTCAGGGTCTGCGCGCCAAAGCTGACGGCGCTGAGGGTCATGCAGGTGGTCATGCAGGTGGAAACAAGCAGTGCTTTTGCTGTGAACTTCATCGCGCACTCCATTTCTGCGCCCAGGGGCTACAGAAGGACAGTTATTGTTGTTGTGTCTTCCTGCAACGAGTCAGGAAGAGTGTGCGGTTGATTACAGCCTTGAAATGGCGATGTGACAAATCCTTGGGCGCACTGGCACTGATACTTTTTTGCACTCATACCGAGAGGTCGGCAGTGGAGGCTGAGAGCCTCCACTGCCTTGATGGCTGCTACCTACTGTGTTGCCGGGGATGTGGCTGTGGGTGCGCTACGTTTTTATATCTTTAGAATACAAATGATTTTTCCTTTAAATGGTTGGATAAAGCTTTTTTGTTTATTAAGGGACCCTCATCTCCACCTGGATCGTGGCGGGCGGTTTGTGCCCGGTATACTTGTGCTTATGGGCAAAATCCATTAGGTCTTTCGCGGCATTTAGTCGGTCTTTACTTAATGTGCCTTGCCACAGATCTACGGTGATTGAATCTGAGGCGAATTCTTGAGCCCAGTCTATCCGTGCGCCAGCACGGTATTCATTTTTCGATAATAATACGATTGTATGGTTTGAACTTGGGATCTGCACCAGGTAGGTACGGTAGCCGGCGCTCTTTGCGGGGGCTTTAATCATATCAGCGGCATACGCCGCCATCTCCGCGCATTGTCCGAATATTCTCCCATTTGCGTCTCTGTCCGTACTGACTCGTTGCGCAAGTCTGGTTTGAAATGCCTCGCTGCGTACGGCCTCGTAGTTATCCATTTCGAGTTCTTTGCGCAATTGCTCACGCCTCTGTCTTACGGCCGCATGATTGTGATCATATATATACTTGGTTTCACCGTTCTCGTTGGTGGTGGGAGTGTCGGTGATCGCAATGTCATTTATTTTACTTTGAAGTTTTTGGCGAACAGTGTAAAATAGCGGTGTTTCGCGGGTGTTCTTTTTGGGGGCAAGCATTTTCCAGGTTTTAAGATCATCTATACTGGCTATTTTTCCGTCATTTATTAATTGTGTTGGGTAGTGGGTTGACGGTTTTTTGAGTGTGCGGAGTACGTCGAGATAACCGTTCATCAGTTGTTTTTCAGTGTTTGTACATTTTTTAAAGGTGACTTCTCTGGTCTCCGGAACCCCAAGCTTTGCGTGATAAAATTCGCCAGTATCCGCTTCGATCACTAGGTGTTTTTCAGCACTGCCCTGGGGGTCTGCAACGATGATACCTCTGAGTTCTCGGCTGTCGTTGCATGACTCACTGATACTACCAATTTTTACCACGCGTGATTCTTGGAGGAGTCGCCTATATGGATTCATGTCGTGAAATCCGAATGCTGGGTTAAACTGGACGCTGCCAGTTATCTCCTGCTTATAGCTGATTGGCTTGCTTTCCCTCATCGGTTCCAAACGCAGTCCAGTGCCCTGTTCAACCAATCGATAATGACGCCCTTTAAAAATGCTTAATCTATCGCCTCCACTGATTTTCGGCTCCGATGGAAAAAGTCGCACATGTTCGAGTGCTTGAAGTTTCTGGGCATCTACAGTAGGTAAATCATTAATCACTTTTGTGAAACAAACTTCATTGACGTTACGTTTTGTACGACCTGCTGCAATAGAGGGTGTGGAGCAAAGCGCTTCAAAATCTTCTAAGGAGTTAAAATGATCGGCCGAGCCCAGTTCTGTCAGCAAGTCTGGATTGCGGTAATCATAACGGTATACCTTGCCTCCATTCATCAGGTCAAAGCCGTTGGTGCGAGGCACGGTAAAAGCACCTTCGGCCAGGGGGGTGTCAATTTCCAGTGCTTTCGTACCATCCGCAAGTGTGGTTTGTTCAATAATTGAAGAGGTATCAGATACAAAGTGATCAAGCGCGGGTCCAATAGCACCTGTCTCCGGATCATTTAAGTACCAATTATTGTTCTCGCGTATGGCTGAGATTCTGACTCGCTCATTTGTTTGAGTTAGAATTAAAATCCCGTCGGTTTCATTCGACAAGGGCATATATTTCGGGTTGGTTGTGCTAATGTATCGTTCGCCTTGCAATCTGCTGGTTGAGTTGATGAGCGTTGAAGTGCTGCTGTTAGTCACGTTTCTGATTGAATCAGTCGCCTCGGTGGTTCCAAGCTTATCAATGAACTTTGTCGAGGCGCTTAGTGTCGCCCAGGATGCCCCGGTTTTGGCCAGGGTAAACAGTTTGCCGACGCCATAGAGCAATAGGTAGATGACAAGGTCAATGGCTGCATCTTTCCCCGCCTCTTCATATTTACCGTGATAAATGTCCAGCACGCTTGAGCCGCCTGGGAGTAAGCGAATAGCGCTCTTGAAATAATCTACGGGCTCTTTCCCTTCTTCAACGCTATTAGAGTAAGCATGACGATAACGTTTGATAAAATCATCTTTGCGTAAAAAATGTGAGTCGACTGCAATCTTGGCAATTAGCTCAAGCTCTTCACTGTCGTATCCGGGCGCTGTGTTTTCATTGAGGTCGCCGAAAGTTGCTATGCCCTCGTTAATCAATTCTCCATCCTCGAGGACCATCGGTGTAATGCCGACGAACTTCGGTTCACTCGGCTGCGGCGACGTATAATGTTGGTTCAAAAATTTTTTCGCCGCTTCCATTACGGTGCGCAGGGTACTGGAGGTCGTCGATTCATGCGCTGAATTGACCAAAGAGGTTGGCAATCCCAAAACCTCCTCGATCTTGCCGAGACCGGGCATCACCACAAAATCACGTACCTTTGATGTGCTGTCAGTTGTGCGAATAAGCAGGCCGACGCTCTTGTCGTTCTCCCGTATCTTGAAGTACTGCAGATTACCGTACGCAAGCCTGTTGCGAGCGTCCGCGTCCAACTTTGAAAGCATGTCTTTAATGACGACGATGGACGCGTTCCGGCCCTCAGTAAACGTTTGTTCAATAGCAGCGTTAAATTGCTTGTTGATATCCGGTAAATCAGATGATTGTGCGCGCAAACGCTCGAAATCCACTTCCGGTTTTTCCGAGCGCCAACTTTCCCCCAGTCGGCCCGCTTCATAGATCTCGACGATGCTTGCTCGGATACCAGAAAAGATACCGCCGGGCCCTAACTTCTCAGTCAGGAACCGGTTCTCATAATCGATCGCGGTGCCCCATTTCCTTTTCAGTTCTTCAAGCGCCATTTGCCTTCTGGTCTTGGGCGCGAATGTGCTCAAGGAGGCTCTAGCTTTTGAGGTTGTTTGTATTTGTGTTTTGAGCGCTTCCTCGGCGCTTGTCAGTTGCTCGTAGGTATATTCATCTTTGGGATTTCTAAAGAGTTGGCCATTGATGTACGCCCAATCAATCAGCGGGTTCGCCTTTGCGATGGCCTGCAAATGATCTTCGGCGGCAGAGATAGGGGCGATAGTGTGAAACGCCATGACTTGCTCATAAGTCATGTGCGCGGCGGCGCCGGGGGCCATTAGTTCTATCCGGTTCACCGCTGTTGCGAAACTGACCCACTCAGTCGAACCGAGCGTTACCCGCGACGGTACGTCCCTTACCAGCAAGTGTGGCGCGGCGCCCACCACTAGCAGGTGCGAGGCGGCCAGAGCAAGGTTTGTCGGTAGCTTTTTGTTGTCGATCAGGTGTTTGCTGAACCGTATACGAAGGTCGTCGGTGCTGAGTCCCCAGTTTGCGACATGCATGAAGTCAAAACCGGCGACGTGGTTTCGCGGCTTGCCAACGTTGGGATCAAGCTCCAGCACCAAAGCGGTCAATAGCCATTGCTTCAGGCTGGTTGGGGTTATAGCCCCCTTCATCTGAGTTTGCAGGTGGGTGGCGAGCTCAAGCGCGTCGTCACTGTTGAGCAGTTGCTCCAGGGCCAGTTGGGGGTTGGTGTCCAGGTCGGCAATCTTGCTGCTGAGGTAGTTGAGAAGGGTCTCATCGGCGCCGATCTTGTTTTTTACCTCTTTGACCAGCGTATCGCGTTGCGCGGTACTCAATGGCAGTTGAGTTGACAGGAACCCCCAGCGATTGCCCAAGAGAGGAGCAGTCGGAACCTGTGTCTGTAAGGCGGCGAGCAAATTGTCACTGTCTGTCTTTGACTTTATTGGGTACCAGCCGTTGTTTGAGATGAATGCTGCAACCGTCGTCACGCTTTTAGGCTGATGAGAGGAGTCCGGGTCGACAACGAAGCGCTTGAGGCCAGTGTCAACAGTCCAGTTTTTCAGTTCGTGGATCAGTGCATAACGGTCGTTGCTATCACCCAGCGCGGTTTTCTGCCGGTCTAGCCAAGTCACTATTCTTTTCGGGTTATTGGGGTGGGTCGGAAACTGTTGGGTGCTGCCGATCAATGCCGTCTGTTGAGCGAACGCCGCGCTGTTGGGATCATCATTGAGACTATAAAAATTGGCCACCCACTGGTACGGCACGCCGCTGGTTTCTACGTGAGAGAGTGAGATCGATTGGCCGGGCTTTGCAAATACCTGCGCGGCGCTCAACACAGGTGTGAGTACGTCAAAATGCTTGGGGTACTTTTGCGCAAAGTCAGTGGCGGTAAATCGCTGGTCAATGCCCTTGACCTTGGCGATCAATGCGTTGCCTGCGGGGTCATAGCGCAAGGAAGTCAGGTCAACATGCTGTTCGCGTGCCCACTCGTTGAAACCACGACCCTTGAGGGCTTTGTTGAGGTAGGCCTGCCATTGCCCGAGCAGGCTGTTGTCCGGTATTGGCTGGATGATTTTCGACGCAACCTGGCCCGGGTCGGTTTTCAGTTCAAGCATTGCTTTGTGCACGGTTTTTGCCAGGTCACTTTCGGCGATTGCCCAAAGGTCTTCGCTACTATCTTCGTTTGTCGCCTGTGCAGGGAGGTTGGCTTTGACGGTGGCAGCCAGGGTTTCCATAGGCGACGGCGATAGCGTGGTGCCTTCCAGTTGTCGCACCCTGTCCCGCTGGCGCTGCTGTACCGCGACGGAAGCGGGATCGTCGGGCAGAGGCGCGGTCAGCGCTTTGAAGCCATCGTTATCGATCATCTCTGCGATGCGACGCAGGGTGTTCGCGAGTTGGCGCTGCTCCCAGCCCTTTTTTCGAGCGTCCTCTTGGTGAGGATAGGGTTCGTCGTAGAACGCCATGACTTGAGACAGAGGGGCGGTGTTGTCGGTGGGGTAGGTCACATCGTCATCGGAGCCGGCGGCCATCTGGAGCACCGCCTCTTTTATTTCGGCCCAGGTATCGCTCCAGCCAGACACATCGTTCAAATTGAATGTGGTGCTGACGCCTTTGACGGTGCCTGTCAGTTTACCGCTGACGGGGTTGATGCTTACGCTGGTGGGGTCGAGTTCGTTCTCTTTGGCAAAGGTGGTAAAAACACTGCTCGTCAGCGCTTTCAAAAGGTTCTTGCGTACCAGATTGAAAGTTGAATATTCAGGAATGTTCTGCAGAGTGACCGATGGGTCATATTGATCGGTTTCCGGGATCAGCTTCATCATCCCACGAGCTGCCAACTGTGCCAGTTCCTGGTCGGCGCGTTGAACCTTTTGTTGTGCGGTAGAGGGTGCAAATTTGTTCAGAATCTCGCGCAGCGCAGGCAGCGGTAGATCCGCGATGTGTTGGCGGGCGTCTGATTGTTTTTGTTTAATGGGCGCGTCGAGCGGATCCGAGCTGCTGAGTGACTTGAAATTTTCGTCACGCAATAATTGTCCTGCGGCAGACAAAAGGGCGTTGCTGTCGGTGGTTGCGGGCTCTGTAAAACCGTAAAAGTTACTGACGTCATTACGATGTGCGTGATCGCGACCACTGAAACTAACGACAGTCTGATTTCTCCCCATCAACTGTTTTGCGGCGGCTACAACGTTAGCTGAGGCGGCTGCCCACTCTTTTTCGTCCTGCAGAAACTGTTTGTAATGACCCTTGCTATTTTTATATCCCGCAGTCAGAGCGCCATCGTCCTCAAAATACAGCTCCGATACATCAAGCGAAAACTTCTGAGCAAACGATTTGAACGGCTCCGATTCCACTGCATCAGCAAGTCTGGATAAGGCCTGACCAAAGGTGGAGTACGGCGGGACGGAAACTTTGTCCATCTCGTTCAGGTCACTCTCATCCGGAAAACTCTGCCTGCGGACCAAAGCATTGCCGACACTGATAGCGAGTTCCCGGTCGCCCTGCTCAACCAGGGCTTTCGCGAACTGACGAACCGACTTTTTGAAGGGCGTACCCTGTGCTGGGTCGTTCTGCAGGTCTCGACGTGAGCGCGACAATGCAGGCGGTGCTTTGGCCACGCTGAGAGGTGGATAGTCGGCTTCTGCCTGTGGTGAGGCGAGGTAGGTTTTTTGGGGGATGGGTTGATTGGGCTGAAGGGCGAGGGGGTTAATTGAAAATAGCCGTGTATTGATCAAGCTGTAGCTCCTTTTTTACCTGCGTGTCAGAAAAGCACCGCTTTTCGCAAGAAAGCATGTAGGTGCCTACGCTGAGTTGCAGGAGGAGCGATCAGGTTCCTTGGACAATGGATTACACGGTGTCGTTTTGCTGGCGTTATGGTTCAAAGTGTTTCGCTGAACTCATGATCAGGCCAGGTTCTGCTCGGTCAACCGCTGCACCGCCAGGCGGCGGTAGTGGGAAGGGGTCATGCCTTTGAGCTGTTGGAAGCGCCGGTTGAAGTTGGAAATGTTGTTGAAGCCCGACTCGAAACACACATCGGTCACGGCCTTGTCGCCGTCGGCCAGCAGTTCGCAGGACTTGCTGATGCGCAGTCGGTTGACGAACTCGATGAAGGTGCGCCCCGTGGCCTGCTTGAACACCCGGGAGAAATAGGTGGGCTTCATGCCCAGGTATTCCGCCACTTCCTCCAGTGACAATTCCCGCGCGTAGTGGGCAAAGATGTAGTCCACCGCCCGGTTGGTGCGGTCGATGCTGTGTTCATCCGCCAATTGCGGGGTGGTCACGCCGGACAACAGTTGATAGTCCTCGCAGGCGCTGAGCGCCTCCAGCAGGATAAAGAAGTGCCCCAGACGCGCCATGCCTTTGGATTCTTCGATGCGTTGCATCAAGGTCATGGCCTGGGCGATGGTCTTTTTACAGCGAAACTCGATACCGTATTGCGCCCGCTCCAGCAGCGGCGCCAGGCTCTTGAGCTCGCCAAAGATCTGGCAGCCGCTGTCGAACAGCTCATCAGTGAAGTTCACCAGCATGTCGCGCTTGGGTACCACCTCGTCTTCCTCCACCTGGCTGATCCAGTTGTGGGGCAGATTGGGGCCGGTGAGAAACAGGCTTTCCGGGTAGAAGTTGCCGATATAGTCGCCGATGAACACCTTGCCGGAGCTGGCGACGATCAGGTGCAGCTCGTATTCCTTGTGGAAGTGCCAGCGTACCAGCGGGCAGGGGAAGCCATGCTGGCGATAGATGATGGACAGGCCGTTGTGGTCGTCCATCAGCTCGTAGGAAGGGTCGGTGATACGCGCTGCTCGGGTCATGCTGCCGTCGCTTTATTGTGGTCGCTGCGTAGGATAATGCCTCCTTGCGCGCGCACCTGCCAGCATCGATGTTTACACGATGCGGTTTTTTGCCTCGATCCACTGCGACATGTACTGCGTACTTTTATGGGCGTGATGGCGCAGCATGCTGCCGGTGAAGTTGTCGCGGCGGTGCGCGGCGAGTCGGCTGCGGCAGCGCTCCAGGCACGCCACCAGCGCCGGGCCATGCAGGTTTTGGTCATAACGGCGAGCCAGCAACTGGCGCCCGTTTTCCTGGGCCTGGGTCCAGCGCTCGCGGTCCTGGTACAACGCCACGGCGGCGGCGGCGAGTGCAGTGGCACTCTGTTCGATCACGCCTGGCCACGGTTGATCGTCGCCCATGGCTTCACAGCCAATGGGTGTGGTGGCACTCGGCGTGCCGCAGAGCATCGCGTCCACCAGCTTGCCCTTGATCCCGGCACCGAAGCGCAGCGGCGCCAGGCAGATGCGCGCGGCGCTCATCACGTGCAGCGCGTCTTCGGCCCAGTTCATCACATGAAAGCCCTGCGCCGGGTTGTGCAGCGCGGTGGCCTTGGGCGGCGTATAGGCGCCGTAGATGTGCAGCTGGGCGCCCGGCAGTTGCTGGCGGATCAGCGGCCACAGGCTGTTCTTCATCCACAGCACCGCATCCCAGTTGGGCGCGTGACGGAAATTGCCGATGCTGAGGAAGTGCGCGCGGTCTTCAAAGGGGGCGAAGGCGTCGGTCGGTGGCTCCAGCATCAACGGGCACCGGTGGAGCAGGGCGCCAGGCACCTTGAACTGTTCGGTGAGCAGGCGGATTTCCACGTCGGAGATGATCAGGCTGATATCGCAACGGTAAATCGCCGCGATTTCGCGCTTGGCCAGGTCGGTCTCGGCCATCAGCCGGAACTCATCTTCCAGCGCCGGGGCGAACAGGGCGGTGAAGTCGTTGCTGTCGGGATGGGTCTTGAGGTGGTCCTTGAAGCGCTGATGGCGCGCGTCGCGCAGGCTTTGCAGGTCGGAGGTTTCAAGCACACGCAGCGCATTCGGGCAGCATTTTTCCACGCGCCAGCCGAACTGCTCTTCCATCATGAAACGGTCGAACAGCACGATATCCGGGGCGAGTTCGCGGACAAAATCATCGAAACTGCTGTTATTCAGCTCGATGGCGCATTCAGCGATGCCGAGTGCGGGCAGGTCGGCCTTGTGTTCACCGATTGTGGCGGGGCTGCTGAAGGTAATGTCCCAACCTTGCATCAGAAAGCTCTCAAGGATTTGCATCATGTGCCCGCCTGCGGCTGAAGAGCGGGGTTCCGGCCAGACATAACCAATGACCAGGACTTTGGTGGCGGGTTGATTCATTGACAAATACTTCCTTGAAAGGGCAGTGCATAAAAGCGCGCCATTAAATCACGCGACATGACAATTTGTGACTGCCCATAGGTCGCCACCGCACTTTGTGGTTAACTTCGGCCTCTCGAATTCGTTTCAATAAACCCAGCATAAGGATTCTGTTCATGGCTCAAGTCACCCACCGTGGCAACCCGATCCAGGTTGAAGGCGATCTGCCGCAAGTCGGCTCCCAGGCACCTGACTTCAAGCTGACCGCCGGCGATCTGTCGGACGCGACCCTGGCCACCTTCGCCGGCAAGCGCAAAGTGCTGAATATCTTCCCAAGCGTCGACACCCCGACCTGCGCCACTTCGGTGCGCAAGTTCAACGCCCAGGCCAACGACCTGAACAACGCCGTGGTCCTGTGCATCTCCACCGACCTGCCATTCGCTCAGGCACGTTTCTGCGGCGCCGAAGGCCTGGAAAATGTGAAGAACCTGTCGGACTTCCGCGACGCTGCATTCGCCGTCGACTACGGCGTGGCCATTGCCGAAGGCGCACTGCGCGGCCTGACCGCCCGTGCTGTCGTGGTATTGGACGAAAACAACAATGTCCTGCACAGCGAACTGGTTTCGGAGATTGGCCAGGAGCCAAACTACGAAGCAGCCCTGGCTGTTTTGAAGTAACTGTTTCAACGCGTGACTGTCGTCTGGCAGTCACACGTGTGCTACATGATTGCGGCCTGGCCTAGTCCAGGCCGTTTTTATTTTGGGGTCAAACGCTTAGCTGAATTAGCCGATGGACTAAGGTCAGAAGTTAAAAGTTGTAAGCCCAAGGTAAATAGCCGGTAAAGGCGCTTTTCTAAACGCGCACCAGTGCTTATCTTTCAGCCTCCTTAAAAAGAAGTTCTCGTGCCCAATGGTTGATCAATCCATGCAATCTTCCCCCCGCAATTCCCGTCGCTGGCTGTTCGGCCTGCTGGTGCTGCTGGTCATCGCCGCCCTGTGCTGGAAGTTCTGGCCCGGCGGCCACAAGGATGCCGACGCACAGAAGCCCGCCGGGCATGCCGGTAAATCGGGAATGATGCGCCCCGGCTTCGGCGGTTCCACCGGCCCGATTCCGGTGCGTGTGGCGCCGGCGGTGTTGGGGGACTTCCCGGTTTATTACAAGGCCCTGGGCACTGTCACCGCGCTCAATACCATCAATGTGCGCAGCCGGGTGGGCGGCGAACTGGTGAAGATCGCCTTCGAAGAGGGGCAGATGGTCAAGGCCGGCGACCTGCTGGCGGAAATCGACCCGCGCAGCTATCAGAACGCCTTGCTCCAGGCCCAGGGCACCTTGTTGCAGAACCAGGCCCAGTTGAAGAACGCCCAGGTGGATGTGCAGCGTTACCGTGACCTGTACGCCCAGGACAGTATCGCCAAGCAGACCCTGGACACCGCCGAAGCGCTGGTCCTGCAATACCAGGGCACCGTCAAGACCAACCAGGGTGCGGTGGATGACGCCAAACTCAACCTCGAATTCACCAGGATCCGCGCGCCGATCAGTGGCCGGGTCGGCCTGCGTCAGGTCGATGTGGGCAACCTGGTGACGGCCAATGACACCACGTCCCTCGCCGTGATCACCCAGACCCAGCCGATCAGCGTGGCCTTCACACTGCCGGAGAACACCCTCGAAACCGTGCTCACCCGCTACCATGCCGGCAACAAACTGCCCGTGGAAGCCTGGGACCGTGGCGATGTGAAGCAACAGGCCACCGGTGTGCTGCAAAGCCTGGACAACCAGATCGACGTGACCACCGGCACCCTGAAGTTCAAGGCGCGCTTCGATAACAAGGACCAGGCGCTGTTCCCCAACCAGTTCGTCAATGTGCACCTGCTTGCCGACACCCTGCATAACGTGGTGCTGGCACCGTCCGCGGCGATCCAGTTCGGCAATAACGGCACCTTCGTCTACGTGCTGGACGGCGACAAGAAGGTCAAGGTGCAGTCGTTGGTCGTCGGTGACACCGATGGCGATAACACCGTGATCAAGGAGGGCCTGAAGGCCGGCGACCGTGTGGTGCTGGAAGGTACCGACCGTCTCAAGGACGGCAGCGAAATCGAGGTGGTCAACGACAGCAGTGAAGTACCGACGACCCCGACCGAGCACCTGCAAGGCAAGCCCGCCGCCAAAGGGGAGACCGGCACCAGCGCCGGCAAGGCGCAAAAGGTCGGTTCATGAACCTCTCGCGGCTGTTTATCCTTCGCCCGGTCGCCACCACGCTGAGCATGCTGGCCATTGTATTGGCCGGCCTTATCGCGTATCGCTTGCTGCCGGTGTCCGCCTTGCCCCAGGTGGACTACCCGACCATCCGCGTGATGACCCTGTACCCCGGCGCCAGCCCGGACGTCATGACCAGCGCGGTCACCGCGCCGCTGGAGCGCCAGTTCGGGCAAATGCCCGGCCTGACGCAAATGGCCTCCACCAGTTCCGGCGGGGCCTCGGTGCTGACCCTGCGTTTCAACCTCGACATCAACATGGATGTCGCCGAGCAACAAGTGCAGGCCGCGATCAACGCCGCGACTAACCTGCTGCCCAAGGACTTGCCGGCACCGCCGGTGTACAACAAGGTCAACCCGGCGGACACCCCGGTGCTGACCCTGGCCATTACCTCCAAGACCATGCTGCTGCCCAAGCTCAATGACCTGGTCGACACGCGCATGGCGCAGAAAATTGCGCAGATCAGCGGTGTCGGCATGGTCAGCATCGCCGGTGGTCAGCGCCAGGCCGTGCGCATCAAGGTCAACCCCGAAGCACTGGCCGCCAACGGCTTGAACCTGTCGGACGTGCGCACCCTGATCGCCGCCTCCAACGTCAACCAGCCGAAGGGCAACTTCGACGGCCCCACCCGGGTGTCGATGCTCGACGCCAACGACCAGTTGGTCTCGCCCCAGCAATACGCCGAGTTGATCCTGGCCTACAACAATGGCGCGCCGCTGCGGCTCAAGGACGTGGCACAGATCGTCGACGGCGCCGAGAACGAACGGTTGGCCGCCTGGGCCAATGAAAACCAGGCCGTGTTGCTGAATATCCAGCGCCAGCCGGGGGCCAACGTTATCGAGGTGGTGGACCGCATCAAGGCGCTGCTGCCGAGCATCACCGACAACCTGCCGGCCGGTCTCGACGTGACGGTACTCACCGACCGTACCCAGACCATCCGCGCCTCGGTCACTGACGTACAGCACGAATTGCTGATCGCCATTGCCCTGGTGGTGATGGTGACGTTCCTGTTCCTGCGCCGGGTCAGCGCCACGATCATTCCTTCCATCGCGGTGCCGCTGTCGCTGGTCGGCACCTTTGGCGTGATGTACCTGGCGGGCTTCTCCATCAACAACCTGACGCTGATGGCCCTGACCATCGCCACCGGGTTCGTGGTGGATGACGCCATCGTAATGCTGGAGAACATTTCCCGTTACATCGAAGAAGGCGAGACCCCGCTGGCCGCCGCTCTCAAGGGCGCCAGGCAGATCGGCTTCACCCTGGTGTCCCTGACCCTGTCGCTGATCGCAGTACTGATCCCGCTGCTGTTCATGGCCGATGTGGTCGGGCGCCTGTTCCGCGAGTTCGCCATCACGCTGGCGGTGGCCATCCTGATTTCCCTGGTGGTATCGCTGACCCTCACGCCGATGATGTGCGCGCGTTTGCTCAAGCGTGAGCCCAAGGAAGAAGAGCAGGGCCGTTTCTACAAGGCCAGCGGGGCCTGGATCGACTGGCTGATCGAAGCCTACGGGCGCAAATTGCAGTGGGTGCTCAAGCACCAGCCGCTGACCCTGCTGGTGGCCATCGCCACCCTCGGCCTCACCGTGTTTCTGTACCTGGTGGTGCCCAAGGGCTTCTTTCCGGTGCAGGACACCGGGGTGATCCAGGGGATTTCCGAGGCGCCGCAGTCGATTTCATTCGCCGCGATGAGCCAGCGCCAACAAGAGCTGGCGAAGATCATCCTGGCTGACCCGGCGGTGGAAAGCCTGTCGTCCTACATCGGTGTGGATGGCGATAACGCCACCCTCAACAGCGGTCGCTTGCTGATCAACCTCAAGCCCCATGGCCAGCGCGATTTGAGCGCGGCCCAAGTGATCACGCGCCTGCAACCGGAGATGGACAAGCTGGTAGGCATCCGCCTGTTCATGCAGCCGGTGCAGGACCTCACCATCGAAGACCGCGTCAGCCGTACCCAGTACCAATTCAGCATGTCTTCGCCGGACGCCGAGTTGCTGGCGCTGTGGAGCGACAAGCTGGTGCACGCCCTCGGCCAGCTGCCGGAGCTCACCGATGTGGCCAGCGACTTGCAGGACAAGGGCCTCCAGGTGTACCTGGTGATCGATCGCGATGCCGCCTCACGGCTGGGTGTCAGCGTGTCGACCATCACCGACGCGCTCTACGACGCGTTCGGCCAGCGCCAGATTTCGACCATCTACACCCAGGCCAGCCAGTACCGCGTGGTGCTGCAGGCCCAGTCCGGGGAAACCCTGGGCCCGGCGGCGCTGGACCAGATCCATGTGAAGACCACCGACGGCGGCCAGGTGCGCCTGTCGAGCCTGGCCCATGTGGAACAGCGCCAGGCGCAGTTGGCCATTGCCCATATCGGCCAGTTCCCGGCGGTGATGATGTCGTTCAACCTGGCGCCCGGCGTGGCGCTGGGCAAGGGCGTGGAACTGATCAACCAGGCGCAGAAAGACATCGGCATGCCGATCGGTGTGCAAACCCAGTTCCAGGGCGCGGCGCAGGCGTTCGAAGCGTCGCTGTCGAGTACCTTGCTGCTGATCCTGGCGGCGGTGGTCACCATGTATATCGTGCTCGGCGTGCTCTACGAGAGTTATATCCACCCGATCACCATCCTCTCGACCTTGCCGTCGGCGGCGGTGGGGGCCTTGCTGGCGCTGCTGCTCAGCGGCAATGACCTGGGCATGATCGCGATCATCGGCATCATCCTGCTGATCGGCATCGTGAAAAAGAACGCGATCATGATGATCGACTTCGCCCTCGACGCCGAGCGCAACCAAGGCCTGGACCCGCAGACCGCGATCTACCAGGCTGCGCTGCTGCGCTTCCGGCCCATCCTGATGACCACCCTGGCCGCGCTGTTCGGCGCGGTACCGCTGATGCTCGCCACCGGTTCCGGCGCGGAACTGCGTCAGCCCCTGGGCCTGGTGATGGTCGGCGGCCTGCTGGTGAGCCAGGTGTTGACGCTGTTCACCACGCCGGTGATCTACCTGTACTTCGACCGCCTGGGGCGTCGCTGGCGCAAAGAACCGCAAAGCCTGGAGCCGGTTGAATCATGAACCTGTCCGGACCGTTCATTCGCAGGCCGGTAGCCACCATGCTGCTGAGCCTGGCGATCCTGTTGCTCGGCGGCGTCAGCTTCAACCTGTTGCCGGTGTCGCCGCTGCCACAGATCGACTTTCCGGTGATCGTGGTGTCGGCCAGCCTGCCCGGCGCCAGCCCCGAGGTGATGGCTTCCACGGTGGCCACGCCGCTGGAGCGTTCTTTCGGCGCGATTGCCGGCATCACCACCATGAGCAGCAACTCGAGCCAGGGGTCGACGCGGGTGATTCTGGCGTTCGACTCCGACCGTGACATCAACGGTGCGGCGCGGGAGGTGCAGGCAGCGATCAACGCCTCGCGCAACCTGCTGCCCAGCGGCATGCGCAGCATGCCCACCTACAAGAAGATCAACCCGTCCCAGGCGCCGATCATGGTGCTGTCGCTGACCTCGGACGTATTACAGAAGGGCCAGCTGTACGATCTGGCCTCGACCATCCTGTCCCAGAGCCTGTCCCAGGTGCCGGGCGTGGGCGAAGTGCAGATCGGCGGCAGTTCGCTGCCGGCGGTGCGCATCGAGCTGGAGCCCAAGGCGCTCGACCAGTACGGCGTGGCCCTGGACGATGTGCGCAACACCATTGCCAACGCCAACCAGCGGCGACCCAAGGGTTCCCTGGAAGACAGCGAACGCAATTGGCAGATCCAGGCCAATGACCAGCTGGAAAAAGCCAAGGACTACGAGCCGCTGCTGATCCGCTACCAGAACGGCGCGGCCCTGCGCCTGGGCGATGTCGCCCGAATCAGCGATGGCGTGGAAGACCGCTACAACAGTGGTTTCTTCAACAACGATGCGGCGGTGCTGCTGGTGATCAACCGCCAGTCCGGCGCCAACATCATCGAAACCGTGAGGCAGATCAAGGCGCAGTTGCCGGCGTTGCAGGCGGTGTTGCCGTCCAGCGTCAAATTGAGCCTGGCCATGGATCGCTCACCGGTGATTACCGCCACCCTGCATGAAGCCGAGATGACCCTGTTGATCGCGGTGATCCTGGTGGTGCTGGTGGTGTACCTGTTCCTCGGCAATTTCCGCGCCTCTCTGATTCCCACCCTGGCGGTGCCGGTGTCGCTGGTGGGGACTTTTGCGGTGATGTACCTGTGCGGGTTTTCGCTGAACAACTTCTCGCTGATGGCCCTGATCCTGGCCACCGGTCTGGTGGTGGACGATGCCATCGTGGTGCTGGAGAACATCTCCCGGCACATCGATGAGGGCGTGCCGCCGATGAAAGCGGCGTACCTGGGGGCGCAGGAAGTTGGCTTCACCTTGCTGTCGATGAACGTGTCGCTGGTGGCGGTGTTCCTGTCGATCCTGTTTATGGGCGGCATCGTCACCAACCTGTTCCGCGAGTTTTCCATCACCTTGTCGTCGGCGATCATCGTGTCGCTGGTGGTGTCCCTGACGCTCACGCCGATGCTCTGCGCCCGCTGGCTCAAGCCCCATGTCAAAGGCCACATGACCGGCTTGCAACGCTGGAGCCAAAAGGTCAATGACCGCATGGTGGCCGGCTATGCCTCCACCCTCGACTGGGTGCTGCGCCACCGGCGCCTGACCCTGCTCAGCCTGTTTCTGACCATCGGCGTGAACATTGCGCTGTACGTGGTGGTGCCCAAGACCTTTATGCCGCAGCAGGACACCGGCCAGTTGATCGGTTTCGTGCGTGGCGATGACGGCCTGTCTTTCAGCGTGATGCAGCCGAAGATGGAGACCTTCCGCAAGGCGGTACTCAAGGACCCGGCGGTGCTCAGCGTGGCAGGCTTCATCGGCGGCAACAACGGCACCAACAACGCGGTGATGCTGGTACGCCTCAAGCCCATCGCCGAGCGCAAGATCTCCGCCCAGGCGGTGATCGAGCGTCTGCGCAAGGAGGTGCCGCTGGTGCCGGGAGGCCGGTTGTTCCTGATGGCGGACCAGGACCTGCAGTTTGGCGGCAGCCGCGACCAGACCACTGCGCAGTATTCCTACATCCTGCAAAGCGGCGACCTCGCGGCGCTGCGCCTGTGGTATCCAAAGGTGGTCACCGCGCTGCGCGAGCTGCCGGAACTGACGGCCATCGACGCCCGTGAAGGCCGGGGCGCGGCGCAAGTGACCCTGATCGTCGACCGCGACGAGGCCAAGCGCCTGGGAATCGACATGAGCATGGTCACGGCGGTGCTCAACAACGCCTACAGCCAGCGGCAGATTTCGACGATCTACGACAGCCTCAACCAGTACCAGGTGGTGATGGAGGTCAACCCCAAATACGCCCAGGACCCGATCACCCTCAACCAGATGCAGGTCATCACGTCGAGTGGCGCGCGGGTGCCCTTGTCGACCATCGCCCATTACGAAAACAGCCTGGCCGATGACCGGGTCAGCCACGAAGGCCAGTTTGCGTCGGAGAACATTGCCTTCGACATCGCCCCGGGCTTCACGGTGGAGCAGGGCACGGCGGCCATCGAGCGGGCGATTGCCAAGGTCGGCTTGCCGGAGGATGTGATCGCCAAGATGAGCGGTACCGCCGATGCCTTTGCGGCCACCCAGAAAGGCCAACCGTTCATGATCCTCGGCGCGTTGGTGGCGGTGTACCTGGTGCTGGGCATTCTGTATGAAAGCTACATTCACCCGCTGACCATCCTCTCGACGCTGCCGTCGGCGGGTGTCGGTGCCTTGTTGTCGATCTACTTGCTGGGCGGCGAGTTCAGCCTGATCTCTCTGCTGGGCCTGTTCCTGCTGATTGGCGTGGTGAAGAAAAACGCGATCCTGATGATCGACCTGGCCTTGCAACTGGAGCGCCATGACGGGATGAGCCCGCTGGAGTCGATTCGCAGCGCCTGCCTGTTGCGGCTGCGCCCGATCCTGATGACCACGCTCGCCGCGATCCTCGGCGCCTTGCCACTGCTGCTGGGCGCGGGCGACGGTGCGGAAATGCGCCAGCCCCTGGGCCTTACCATCATCGGTGGCCTGGTCTTCAGCCAGATCCTGACCCTTTACACCACCCCGGTGGTTTACCTCTACCTCGACCGCGCGCGCCATCGCTTCAACGCTTGGCGCGGCGTGCGTACCGATGCTGCCCTGGACACTGCGCTATGACCGATTCAACCTTTACCCGATTGGCCATGTTCCGCGGTTCGCGCCTGGCGAGCCTGGTGCTTTGCGGGGTGATGCTCAGCGCCTGTGCCATCGGGCCTGACTACAAGCGCCCGGACGTCACCGAGCCCGTTCAGTTCAAGGAGGCGCAAGGTTGGCGCCAGGCCACGCCCAGCGATGCCCTGGCCCGTGGGGCGTGGTGGGAGCTGTACGGCGATCGCCAGCTCAATGACCTGGTGACCCGCCTGAACGCGTCCAACCAGACCGTGGCCCAGGCCGAAGCGCGCTTCCGCCAGGCCCAGGCCCAGGTGCGCAGTGCCCGAGGCGCGTTTTTCCCGACGGTGGACGCAAACGTCGGCAAGACCCGCGCCAGCCAGGGTACCGGCAGCAGCAACGCCAGCCTCAGCAGCTCCAGCAGCGGTATCCGCGATACCCTCAATGCCCAGTTGGGCGTGAGTTGGGAGGCGGACGTCTGGGGCAAGTTGCGCCGTGGCCTGGAGGCCAACCAGGCCACCGCCGAAGCCAGCTCCGCGGACCTGGCGGCCATGCGCCTGAGCCAGCAATCGGAACTGGTGCAGGACTACCTGCAGCTGCGGGTCATGGATGAACAGACCCGCTTGCTGCAAGCGACGCTGGACACCTACCAGCGCTCCCTGCAAATGACCGAAAACCAGTACCGTGCCGGGGTGTCCGGCAAGGATGCGGTGGCCCAGGCGCAAACCCAGCTCAAGACCACCCAGGCCAGCCTGATCGACCTGATCTGGCAGCGTGCCCAACTGGAAAACGCCATCGCGGTGCTGATCGGCGAAGCGCCGGCCAACTTCAGCCTGGCGGTGAGCAAGGACATCCCGGCCTTGCCGCAAATACCGGTTGGCCTGCCGTCGCAATTGCTGGAGCGCCGCCCGGACATCGCATCGGCGGAACGTTCGGTGATCGCTGCCAACGCCAACATCGGCGTGGCCAAGGCCGCCTATTACCCGGACCTGACCCTGAGCCTGGCGGGGGGGTATTCCAGCAGTACCTATGCCGACTGGATCAGCTTGCCGAACCGGTTCTGGTCGGTCGGGCCCAAGTTGGCGATGACGCTGTTCGATGGTGGCCAGCGTTCGGCGGAAGTCGATCGTACCGTGGCCAGCTATGACGAGACCGTGGCCAAGTACCGCCAGACCGTACTGGATGGTTTTCGCGAGGTGGAGAACTACATGGTGCAACTCAAGGTGCTGGAGGATGAGGCGGTGGTCAGCAACGAAGCGCTGGCGGCTGCCCGTGAGTCGTTGCGGTTGACGCAGAACCAGTACAAGGCGGGGTTGATCGCTTATCTGGACGTGGTGACGGTGCAGGCCACGGCATTGAGCAATGAGCGGACGGTGTTGACCTTGTTGCAGACGCGGTTGGTGGCGAGCGTGCAGTTGATTGCGGCGCTTGGGGGAGGGTGGGATGGGCACGCGGGGGTGGTTGCTAAAGAGTAGTTGGGTGTGCATAAGCAGCTTGATATCTGCCTGATATAGAAGATCCAAATTGTGGGAGCGGGCTTGCTCGCGAAAGCGGTGGATCAGTTAGAGCTGTAATCGCTGTCTCTTTATACACATCTCCGAGCCCACGAGACTTCAACAAGCATCTAG